>JAJQBY010000013.1 GCA_021203045.1 Oscillospiraceae bacterium
ATGCCGTCGTGGGTGCGCCAATCGGCCATCGTGGCGTCATACAGCAGCGTCTGGATGGAATAGGGTACATCGACGCTGCCGCTCACCGGCCAGACGTAGCTGACCACGCCGCCGGACATGACCGCCTGGGCCTGGGCATCCTCTGTGGCGGAGGCGTCCTCCGTCTCTGCGGCTGCGGACGCCGTGTCCTCCGCGTCGCTCCCGGCGGCTTCTGTGTCCTCCTCCGTATCCAGAGAGGAGCCTGCCGGGATGATGGTCACTGCGGCCTGGGAGATATCCGCTGTGACTGCTTCCGCTGTGTCATCTTCTACATTAGTCCCCGCGTTGGCAATGAGTATCCATGCGGACACGCAGATCACCGCCGCGCACAGGAAAAGGACTATGTAGAAGCCCTTCCCCTCCAGGGACCCGGCCTTGCCGCCGGCCCCTTTTTTGTTTTCCATGTCTGACCCTCCAAAAAAATTGGTGTTTCCATAGGCTATTGTTGCCATGGAAACCCCAATTTATGCAAGGCTGGAAAATTCAGCTCATGAGAAGAACAATTTTACTTCCGGATGGAGAAGAAGGCGTCCCGGCCCAGATAGCGGGGCACGTCGAACAGCTCGTCCTCGATGCGCAGAAGCTGGTTGTACTTTGCCACCCGGTCGGTGCGACTGGGGGCGCCGGTCTTGATCTGGCCTGCGTTCACGGCCACGGTCAGGTCGGCGATGGTGGTGTCCTCCGTCTCGCCGGAGCGGTGGGAGATGACCGCCGTATACCCTGCCCGGTGGGCGATCTGGATGGCGTCCAGGGTCTCCGTCAGGGTGCCGATCTGGTTCAGCTTTATCAGCACAGAGTTTGCCACGCCCTTCTGGATGCCGGTCTGGATGCGCTCCACATTGGTGACAAACAGATCGTCGCCAACCAGCTGTATCCGGCCGCCGAGCTCGTCGGTCAGCAGCTTCCAGCCGTCCCAGTCGTCCTCGCCCAGGCCGTCCTCGATGGAGATGATGGGGTATTTATCGCAGAAGCCCTTATACATCTCTACCATTTCGGCGGCGGACATGGTGATTCCCCGCTTCGGCAGGTGATACAGACCGTCCTCCTGGCTGTACCAGTCGGAGACGGCGCAGTCGATGGCGATCATGAAATCCTCGCCGGGGCGGTAGCCGGCCTTTTCGATGGCGGTCACCAGAGCCTTCAGAGCGTCCTCGTCGCTGTCCAGATTGGGGGCATAGCCGCCCTCATCGCCCACGCCGGAAGCAGGCACCACCTTTTTCAGGGTGTGGAACACCTCTGCGCACCAGCGCAGGGCCTCCTTGAAGCTCTCCGCTCCCACGGGCATGACCATGAACTCCTGGATGTCCACATTGGAGCCGGTGGCATGGGCGCCGCCGTTCAGGACGTTCATCATGGGGACCGGTAAAGTCTTGGCGTTACAGCCGCCCACATACTGATACAGGGGCAGGCCCAGCGCGTTGGATGCGGCCCGGGCGCAGGCGAGGCTGGCCCCCAGCATGGCGTTGGCCCCCAGGCGGGTCTTGTTGGGCGTGCCGTCCAGCTCGATCAGCACCCGGTCGATGGAGGGCTGATCCAGGACGTTCAGACCCTGGAGGCACTCGGCAATCTCTGTATTTACATTCTGAACAGCGTTCTGAACGCCCTTGCCAAGATAGCGGGTCTTGTCTCCGTCGCGGAGCTCGCAGGCCTCGTGAACGCCGGTGGAGGCGCCGGAGGGCACCGCCGCCCGGCCCACCGTGTCGTCGTCCAGAGTGACCTCTACCTCCACGGTGGGATTGCCGCGGGAGTCCAGTATCTCCCGGCCCATTACATCTTTAATCTCAAAATAGTCTTTCATAGCTGCTCCTTAATTTTATTAAAGTTGCTTATGCTTTCAGAATCAGGCTTTCGCCGGTCATTTTTTCCGGCTGCTCGATGCCCATCAGCGCCAGCATGGTGGGGGCGATATCCGCCAGCCGCCCGGGCTTCAGGGATACGTCTCCGCCGCCAACCAGTATCAGCGGCACCGGATTGGTGGTATGGGCGGTGTGGGGCGTTCCGTCCGGCAGACGCATGCAGTCGGCGTTGCCGTGGTCGGCGGTCACGAGCAGAACGCCTTCCGCCTGCTCCACCGCCGTCTGCACCCGGCCGACGCAGGTGTCCACGGCTTCCACTGCCTTGACGGCGGCGTCCAGGTCACCTGTATGGCCTACCATGTCGCAGTTGGCAAGGTTCATGATGACTGTGTCATAGGTCCCGGAGGCGATGCGCTCCACCGCCTTTTCCGTGACGGCATAGGCGCTCATCTCCGGAATCAGGTCATAGGTGGGGAATTCCTTGGGGGAGGGGACCAGCACCCGATCCTCCCCGGGGCTTTCCCGTTCCACGCCGCCGTTGAAGAAGAAGGTCACATGGGCATATTTTTCCGTCTCCGCGATGCGAAGCTGGGTCTTTCCCATCCGGCTCAAAAGCTCCCCGAAGGTGTCCTCGATAGTCTCCGGCGGGAAGGCCACGGGCAGCTCGGTCATGCTCTCATCGTATTGCGCCGTGCATACATAATTCAGCGGGAAGAAGCCCTTCGGCCGCTGGAAGCCGTCAAAATCCGGCTTCATCAGCGCCCATGTCATCTCCCTGGCCCTGTCGGGCCGGAAGTTCAGGAAGATAACACTGTCTCCCGGGGATACCAGTCCTGCCGGGTCGCAGACCACCGGCTCCACGAATTCATCGGTCACCCCGGCGGCGTAGCTGTTTTCCACCGCCCGGACGCCGTCCGGCTCCTGGATGCCCTCGCCGCATACGATGGCGCGGTAGCCCTTTTCCAGCCGCTCCCAGCGCTTGTCCCGGTCCATGGCCCAGAACCGGCCCTGCACTGTGGCCAGACGGCCGTAGCCAAGGTGGGCGAATTCCGCCTCCAGCGCTTTCACATAGCCTACACCGGAGGAAGGGGGCACGTCCCGCCCGTCCAGGAAGGCATGGACATAGCACTGCTTTACGCCCCGCCGCTTTGCCATTTCCACCAGGGCGAACAGGTGGCTGATATGGCTGTGTACGCCGCCGTCCGACAGCAGGCCCAGAATGTGTACGGGATGACCGGTCCGGGCGGCCTTATCCATGGCGTCAACATAGGCGGGATTTTCAAAAAAGCTGCCGTCCGCCACCGCCCGGCTTATCCGGGGCAGGTCCTGATAGACCACCCGGCCCGCGCCGATGTTGGTATGTCCCACCTCGGAGTTTCCGATCTGCCCGGCGGGCAGACCCACGTCCTCCCCGCTGGCCTGCAGCTGAGTGTGAGGACAGGAGGCGAAAAGGGCGTCCAGCACCGGCGTTTTTGCCAGGGATATGGCGTTTATGTCCGACGGCTCCGCCAAGCCAAAGCCGTCCATGATCAGAAGTACGACAGGTCGTTTATCCTTCATTGGCTGCTCCGATGATATCCGCAAATTCGAGGGGCTTCAGGCTTGCGCCGCCGATCAGTCCGCCGTCGATATCCGGCTTTGCCAGCAGGGATGCGGCGTTTTTGCCGTTCATGCTGCCGCCGTAAAGAACGCGGATATGCCGGGCCGTTTCTGTTCCGAATATGTCTGCCAGCACGGCGCGGATATGGGCGCACACCTCCTGGGCCTGCTCCGCCGTGGCCGTGCGGCCCGTGCCGATGGCCCATATAGGCTCATAGGCCACGATGATGCGGCTCTGCTCCGCCTCCGGGACATCCTTCAGTCCGTTGCGCACCTGGCCTTCCACAAAGTCCAGGGTCTGGCCCCCGCCCCGCTGCTCCAGGCTCTCTCCCACGCAGAGGATGGGCGTTATCCCGGCCCGCAGCAGGGCCAGAAGCTTCTGATTGACCAGCTCATCCGTCTCTCCGTGGTAGGTGCGGCGCTCGGAATGACCCACGATGCCATAGGCCACGCCCAGGTCTGCCAGCATGGCGGCGGAGACCTCTCCGGTATAGGCCCCGGCCTCATGGCTGGATACGTCCTGCGCCCCCACCAGAATGGGGCAGTCTCCCCGGGCGGTCTGCATGGCGGGGATCAGGGGGAAGGGTACGCACAGCGCTCCCTCCACCTCCGGGGAGAGCTTCAGCGCCTGCCGGAGCTGGGACCAGAAGCCCAGCGCCTCGGAGGCCAGCTTGTTCATCTTCCAGTTGCCGGCGATCAGCGGCTTGCGATTATTTTTATCCATGGCTCACGCATCCATCAGGCAGGCCACGCCGGGCAGCTCTTTGCCTTCCAGGAATTCCAGGCTCGCGCCGCCGCCGGTGGAGATGTGTGTGATCTTATCGGCGAAGCCCAGCTGCTCCACCGCTGCTGCGGAATCGCCGCCGCCTACGATGCTCACGCCGCCGGACTGGGCCACGGCGCGGGCCACGGCCCGGGTGCCCTCCGCAAAGCGGTCGAACTCAAATACGCCCATGGGGCCGTTCCATACGATGGTCCCTGCGCCGGTGATGGCGCTCTGGAACACCTCAATGGTCCTGGGCCCGATGTCCAGTCCCATCCAGCCCTCAGGGATGGCGTTCACGTCCACGGTCTGGGCCGCTGCGTCTGCGGCGAAGCTGTCCGCCACTACGGTATCTACAGGCAGGAGCAGCTCCACGCCCTTGGCCTTGGCCTGGGCTATCATCTGGGCGGCAAAATCCACCTTGTCCGCCTCCAGCAGGCTGGTGCCCACATCAAAGCCCTGGGCCTTGATAAAGGTATAGGCCATGCCGCCGCCGATCAGGATCTTATCCGCCTTGTTCAGAAGGTTCTCGATAACGGCGATCTTGTCGGAGACCTTTGCGCCGCCCAGAATGGCCACGAAGGGCCGGGCGGGGTCCTCCAGCGCCTTGCCCATCACCTCCAGCTCCCGGCCGATCAGAAAACCGGAGACAGCCGGCAGATAGGCCGCCACGCCCGCTGTGGACGCATGGGCGCGGTGGACGGTGCCGAAGGCGTCGGATACATAAATTTCCCCGAACTCGGCCAGCTCCTTGGCGAAGGAGGGGTCGTTTTTCTCCTCCCGCGGGTCGAACCGCAGATTTTCCAGCAGCATGATCTGGCCGGGCTGGAGGGCGGCTGCCTTGGCCTTTGCGTCCTCGCCGATGATATCCTTGGCGAAGATCACCGGCTGACCCAGCAGCTCCTGAAGCCTCTCCGCCACAGGGGCCAGGGTCAGGGATTCCTTCCATGTGCCCTTGGGCTTTCCCAGGTGGGAGCAGGCGACAACGGCGGCCTTATGCTCCAGCAGATACCGGATGGTGGGCAGGGCGGCCCGGATGCGCTTGTCATCGGTGATGGCCCCGGTGGCCTTGTCCTGGGGAACGTTAAAGTCACACCGAAGCAGGACCTTTTTCCCTTGGACATCAATTTGTGTCACGTTCTTTTTGCTGTAGTTCATGGTCGTATCCTCCCATTTGATATATGAATAGGCACAATTGCCAGGTGTTCCAAAATCAGTCGAAGGCCTCATCCACCGCCATGATGCCTGTTTCAAGCAGACCGGGGAAGCCCTGACGGCGGAGAACGTCATACAGGATGATGGCCGCAGAGCTGGAGAGATTCAGGCTCCTGGCCCTGGGCTTCATGGGGATGCGGATGCACCGGCTCCGGTATCTCTCCATGATGTCCTCCGGCAGACCGGAGGTCTCCCGCCCGAACAGCAGGGACACGTCCGCGCCGAAATCCGCCTCCGCATAGCTTCTGGGGGACTTGGTGGAGAGAAGCCACAGGTCCTCGTCTCCGTTTTCCCGCAGGTATTGGTCGAAATCCTCATAGACGTGGACGTCCACCAGATGCCAGTAATCCAGCCCGGCCCGGCGCACGGCGGCGTCGGATATGTCGAAGCCCAGGGGCTTTATCAGGTGAAGGCTGGCGCCGGTGGCGGCACAGGTGCGGGCGATGGCCCCGGTGTTCTGCGGTATCTCCGGTGCGAAAAGGACGATTCGGTTCATGGCAGGGTTCCTTTTTTGCATGGGCGGCATACCGCCCGTGAAATTTAAGTCTATGATACTATTATATGCAATCGGCGGTTATTTTCAAGGGAATTTTTAGGCAATTTTCCATTTTGGTTGAAATTTACGGGAGATTCTTCTATAATGAACGGGTATACAAAACAAGGGTGATGCAAGTGAGAGTTTTATATATTATCGTTCCCTGCTATAACGAGGGGGAGTGCCTGCCTCAGACGGCTCCCCGCCTCCGGCAAAAGCTGGCCGGGCTGATAGAAAAGGGCGTCGTAGACCCCCAAAGCCGGGTGCTGCTGGTGGACGACGGCTCCGCCGACGATACCTGGGAGATCATCCGCGCGCTCCACGAAAAGGATGAGCTTTTTTCCGGTCTGCGGCTGTCGCCCAACCGGGGGCACCAGAACGCGGTCATGGCCGGACTGATGGAGGCCATGACGCTGGCGGATGTCACCGTCAGCATAGACGCGGACCTTCAGGACGACATGGACGCCATCGATGAAATGCTGGAAAAGCACGGCCGGGGCTACCATATCGTATGCGGCGTCCGCAACAGCCGCGCCACGGACACGTTTTTCAAGCGCACGACCGCCAGAGGCTATTATGCCCTGATGAACCTTTTCGGCGCGAAGATCATATTCGACCACGCGGATTTCCGCCTGATGGATAAAGCGGCGCTGGAAAAGCTCTCCTATTATCATGGGGACGATCTGTTCCTGCGGGGGCTTGCCACCCGTCTCGGGATGGAGACGGCCACCGTGACCTATGACCGGACAGCCCGGGCCGTGGGGGAGAGCAAGTATACTCTGGGCAAAATGATGAAGCTGGCCCTGCGGGGCTTCACCTGCGGCCGCTGCAAGCCGGAGGATACCCCCCGACCGCCGGACCCCCATATCACGGAGCGGCTGTATGCCTGATGGCAAGAAACCGGCAAAATAGCCCAAAAATATTCACCGATTTTGTGAATAAGTTCTTGTGTATCCAGCCAAAAGGAATTATAATAACATCAAATTGAAGAAAGAAGGCTACTGACATGACAAAAATGAAAAAGCTGCTGGCCCTTATGCTGGCCCTGGTGATGGTATTCGCCCTGGCCGCCTGCTCCTCCGGCAGCGAGGAGACCGCTGAGGAGACCGCCGAGGAGACCACCGAGGAGACCGCTGAGGAGACCACCTCCGTGGATATCACCACCGCCACCGAGGGCGTTCTGACCATGGCCACCAACGCGGAGTTCCCTCCCTATGAGTATTACGAAAACGACGCCGTCACCGGCATCGACGCGGAGATCGCCACCGCCATCGCGGAAAAGCTGGGCCTGGAGCTGGTGATCGAGGATATGGCCTTTGATTCCATTATCGCCGCCGTCACCTCCGGCAAGGCCGATATGGGCATGGCCGGTATGACTATCACTGACGATCGGCTGGAGAGTGTGGACTTCTCCGAACCCTACGCCACCGGCGTGCAGGTGGTCATCGTGCCGGAGGATTCTGCCATCACCAGCGTAGACGACCTGTTTGAGGGCGGCTACACCATCGGCGTGCAGACCTCCACCACCGGCGATCTCTACGCCACCTGGGATCTGGAGGACACCGGTCTCTGCACCGTGGAGCGCTATAACCGGGGCGCAGACGCGGTAGCCGCTCTGACCAGCGGCAAAATCGACTGCGTCATCATCGACAATGAACCGGCCAAGGCTTTTGTGGAGGCGAACGAGGGTCTGATCATCCTGGACACTGCATATACCGAGGAGGAATACGCCATCTGCTTCTCCAAGGACAACACCGAGCTGTCCGAGGCCGTGAATGAGGCTCTGGTCGAGCTGATAGAGGACGGCACCGTCCAGTCCATCATCGACAAATACATCAGCGCCGACTAAACTCGTGTCCAATGAGGGACGGCCCAGCGCCGTCCCTTTCTTTATTTTTAATTCTGGAAAACGGAGGTGTCCGCTTTGGCAGCATGGTGGGACAACTTAGTCAGTAAGTTTATATTGAATTTCATCACGGATAACCGCTGGAAATACCTCTGGACCGGCCTGGGAAATACCTTAAAGATGACCTTCGGCGCGCTGATATTCGGCATCGTCGTGGGAGCCGTCATCGCCGTGGTACGCACCACCTGGGACAAGAATAATGAGGAAATGCGCCCCGGCCCAGCCCGTGCGATCCTGAAATTTTTCAACGGCCTGTTCAGGATCTATGTCACCGTCATTCGCGGTGTTCCCGTGGTGGTGCAGGTGATGATTTTTTATTACATCATTTTCGCCTCCTCTACGAACGGGGTTCTCATCGGCACGCTGTCCTTCGGCGTCAACTCCAGCGCCTATGTCTCGGAGGTCATCCGCAGCGGCATCATGTCCATCGACAAGGGCCAGTTCGAGGCGGGCCGCTCTCTGGGCTTCAACTATGTCCAGACCATGTGGAACATCATCCTGCCCCAGGCCATCAAAAACGTCCTGCCCGCTCTGGGCAACGAGTTCATAACCCTCCTGAAGGAGACCTCCGTGGCCGGTTATGTGGGCGTGATGGATCTGACCAAGGGCGGCGACATCATCCGGGGCCGCACCTATTCCGCGTTCATGCCCCTGATTGCCGTGGCGCTAATATATCTCGTCATGGTGGTTATTTTGGAACGGCTGCTGGGCATATTTGAGAAAAAGCTCCGCAGCAGCGATCACTGAAACGGGAGGGCAGCGAACATGACAAATGAAGTCCTTATCAAGGCCCAGGGCCTGAAAAAATATTATAACGACGGCGCCATCAAGGCCCTGGACGGGGTGGATATGGAGATACACCGGGGGGAAGTAGTGGTCATCATCGGCCCCTCCGGCAGCGGCAAATCTACCTTCCTGCGCAGCCTGAACCTTCTGGAGCTGCCCACGGAGGGCCGGATTCTTTTCGAAGGGACGGATATCACGGACCCCAAGGTGGATATCAACAAGCACCGGCAGAAGATGGGCATGGTGTTCCAGCACTTCAACCTGTTCCCCAATATGACCATCATGAAAAACCTGAGCCTCGGCCCCACCAAGCTGATGAAGCGCTCCAAGGCGGAGGCGGAGGCCAAGGCCGCGGAGCTTCTGGAGCGGGTGGGCCTGGCCGACCGGGCCGGGGCCTATCCCAATCAGCTCTCCGGCGGACAGAAGCAGCGGGTGGCCATCGTCCGCGCGCTGTGCATGGAGCCGGAGGTCATGCTCTTTGACGAGCCAACTAGCGCCCTGGACCCGGAGATGGTGGGGGAGGTGCTGGACGTTATGCGCACCCTGGCCCGGGATGGCATGACCATGGCCGTGGTGACCCACGAGATGGGCTTTGCCAAGGAGGTGGGCGACCGCATCGTATTCATGGAGGACGGCCGCATTCTGGAGGAGGCCGCGCCTGCGGATTTCTTCACCGCGCCGAAAAGCGACCGCGCCCAGGCGTTCCTGGCGAAGGTGCTGATCTGATACCGGAAAATTTTATTCAGCATTGACAGCCGGCGGCCCGGAGGCGTATACTGATACCACTTCCTGCTAAAATAATGACGATGGATTTTTCTTCCTGCGTGAGAGGAGTGGAGATGAAATGACCGTAAAGCATGGGAGGCCTGCGGCGCTGTGGATTGCGGCGCTGGGGCTGATACTGGCGCTGACGCTCCCGGCTGCTCCGGCGCTGGCGGATGAGAGCGGCTCTCAGCCTGCGCTGGAGACGGAGGAGCATATCCGCTATATCAACGGCATGGGCGAGGGTCTGTTCGTGCCGGATGGCTCCCTGACCCGGGCGGAGGCCGCCACCATGATTTATAACCTCCTGACGGATACGACGCCCGGCGATTATGACAGCGGCTTCACGGATGTATCTGCCGGGGCCTGGTTTATGATGCGGTGTCCACCCTGGCCTCTTATCAGATTCTGCGGGGCTATGAGGACGGCTCCTTCCGCCCCAACGGAGCCATCACCCGGGCGGAATTCGTCACCGTGCTGGTGCGGCTGACGGGCGCGGAGGCGGGGGACGCCGCCTTTTCCGATGTTTCCGGGGACTACTGGGCGGCCGATTCGATCAGCGCGGCGTCGGCTCAGGGCTGGGTCGAGGGCTACGGAGACGGCAGCTTTCGTCCCGGCAGCTATATCACCCGGGCGGAGGCGGTGACCATCGTGAACCGGGTCCTGGGCCGGACGCCGGACGAGCACACCATCGCCCTGGGGGAGGGCATACTGCAATACCTGGATGTGACGGAGCGCCACTGGGCCTATTGGAACATCCTGGAGGCCTCCATCGGTCATACCTATACGACCGGCGAGGACGGGGAGAGCTGGACGGATTATACCGTGGAATCTCTGGGACTGCCCGGCGGCGTGAACGAGCTGAAAAGCGGCACGGTCTATATCGACGAAAACGGCCAGCTGACGCTTCTACAGGCAGGGGTGAACCGGGTGGGTGACACCTATTATTATGCGGCGGAGGCCGGCTATCTGATCGACCGGATCATCGAACCTTCCGCGCTGGGCCAGGGCTTTCAGACGATAGAGGGCGTGACGGTCTATGTGGACGGCGACTCCCTCCTGTATTGGGAGGCGGGGGTTACCAGCCTGGACGGGACGCTGTATTATACCCCGGCGGCAGGCTATGCCTGCGGAGACGCTATGGCGGACGGCATCACGGAGCTGGACGGGGCGCTGTACCTGTCCGGGGATGAGGCGGTGCATGTTTCCGGTTCTCTCTGGGAGTATGACGGGGCGCTCTACAGCGTGAACAGCGATGATACGCTGCTCCAAAACGGCTGGGTGGGCCTGCTGTATTTCGGCGCGGACGGGAAATATACCTCCGGCAATGCGTCGGTGGACGCCTATGTGGACGGCGTCCTGGGAGATATCGCCGGAGACGGCAGCATGAGCCAGCTGGATAAGCTCTACTGGGTCTATGAATACCTGCGGGGCGATACGGACCGGGCCGGGGCATTCAGCGCCTCCAGCCCCAAGGCCGGGGAGACCGCAGGCATATATGACCAGCAGGGGAGCCTGACCTGGCTGGAGCAGGACGTGATTGGCATGATCGGCTCCGGCGGGGGGAACAGCTCCGCCTGGGCGGGGGCGTATATCTATCTGGCCCGCCGCCTGGGGTTCCAGGCCTATCCGGTGGTAGGCACCCTGACCCAGCAGACCAACGGCGGCACCGCCGAGACAGCCTATTGCTGGGCCATGATACAGTGGGACGGCCAGTGGCATATCTCAGACGTTTTCAACGAGTACTGTTATCTGAACCAGAAATATAAAAGCTATCCCGTTGTGCTCGATCTGTTCGATCAGACCGTGATTCAGACGGACCTGGCGGGATACACCTATACCAACAGCGCCAACACCAGCGTGGGGGATATAGGCTATAGCTTCCCGGCGGGGTGAGAGCGAAAATTTTCAGAGGAGTCAGGCAAAAGGCCTGGCTCCTCTCAGTCTGTCAAAGAACAGCCATTCCGATTAAACCAGAACTGCTGTTCTTGGACAGACTGATACAAAGGCGGAGGAAGCCCTCCGCCTTTGTGTGTTATATGTGTTGGTATTATTTCCGGTGCTCCGCCTTCATGCGGCGCTCGTGGTTCAATATGCGCTTGCGCAGACGCAGGTGCTCCGGCGTGACCTCCAGAAGCTCGTCGTCCGCCATGAACTCCAGGCACTGCTCCAGGCTCATCTGCCGGGGCGGGACAAGGCGCAGGGCCTCATCGGAGCCGGAGGCCCGGGTGTTGGTCAGGTGCTTGGAGCGGCACACGTTCACCACCACGTCCTCCTTCTTCGGGCATTCGCCCACGATCATGCCCTCGTATACGTCCGTGCCCGGGCCGATGAACAGCGCCCCCCGGTCTTGGGCGTTCCACAGGCCGTAGGCCACCGCCTGGCCGGTCTCAAAGGCCACCAGGGAGCCGGTGTTCCGCCGCTTCAGCTCGCCCTTCACGGGGGCGTAGGAGTCGAACACAGAGGCCATGATGCCCTCGCCCCGGGTATCGGTCAAAAACTCGCTGCGATAGCCGAAAAGCCCCCGGCTGGGAACGAGGAACTCCAGCTTCATCCGGCTGCCCACCGGGGTCATCTGAATGAACTCGCCCTTGCGCATGCCGAGCTTTTCCATAACGGAGCCCATGCACTCAGAGGGCACGTCCAGCACCACCCGCTCCATAGGCTCGCATTTTTTGCCGTCGATCTCCTTGAACAGCACCCGGGGCGGGGAGACCTGGAACTCATAGCCCTCCCGGCGCATGGTCTCGATCAGGATGGACAGGTGCATCTCGCCCCGTCCGGCCACGTTGAAGGCGTCGGTGGAGTCTGTCTCCGTCACCCGCAGGGATACGTCCTTCAGCGTCTCCTGATCCAGGCGCTGGCGGATGTTCCGGCTGGTGACCCATTTGCCCTCCCGTCCGGCATAGGGGCTGTCGTTGACGGAGAAGGTCATCTCGATGGTGGGGGCGGATATCTTCACGAAGGGCAGGGGCTCCACCGCCTCCGGGGCGCATATGGTGTCCCCGATGGTCACGTCCCCGATGCCGCTCATGGCGATGATGCTTCCGGCCTCCGCCTGCTCCACCGCCATCCGGCCCAGGGGCTCATATTCATACAGGCTCACGGCCTTGGCCTTGCGGACGGGCCGCTCCTGGTGGTAGTCGCAGACGGTGATCTCCTGGTTCTGGCTGATACGGCCCCGCTGTATCAGGCCTATGGCGATGCGGCCCACATAGTCGTTGTAGTCCAGGGAGCTTACCAGCATCTGGAACGGCTCCTCTACCCGCCGCTCCGGGGCGGGGATGTAGTCCACAATGGCGTCGAACAGAGGGGTCAGGTCCGTTCCCTTCACGTCCGGGGAGACGGAGCATATGCCCTCCCGGGCGGAGGCGAACAGCATGGGGGAGTCCAGTTGCTCATCCGTGCAGCCCAGGTCCATCAGCAGCTCCAGCACCTCGTCGATGACCTCGTATACCCGCTGATCGGGCCGGTCGATTTTGTTGACAACCACGATGACCTTGTGGCCCAGCTGCAGCGCGTGCTCCAGCACGAACCGGGTCTGGGGCATGGGGCCCTCCGCCGCGTCCACCAGCAGGAGGACGCCGTTTACCATCTTCAGTATACGCTCCACCTCGCCGCCGAAATCCGCATGGCCCGGGGTGTCCACGATGTTGATTTTGGTGTCCTTATAGTGGATAGCGGTGTTTTTCGCCAGAATCGTGATGCCCCGTTCCCGCTCCAGGTCGCCGGAGTCCATGACCCGCTCCATGACCTGTTGGTTGGCGCGGAAGGCTCCGGACTGGCGGAGCATGGCGTCCACCAGGGTGGTCTTCCCGTGGTCAACGTGGGCGATAATGGCGATGTTTCGTAAATCCTGCATGACAGCTCTCACTCTTTCCTTACAGTATCTTAAAATCGTATTGTATCACACAAAAATTTATTATATCATCCCATCCGGTAAATTGCAACTAAAAACGGCGGATTTTCAGGGGAAAAGCGCCGGCGCTTTTAAATGTATGGAGAGAAAGCAAACAGAAGGAGGCGATACGCAAATACTTGACAATTTTACCCTGATAGGGTATTATATTTTTTTAGTCAAATAAAGAAATTCCCGAAGGGGGGCAGTGTTTTTTGGCAAAGCAGGATAAACAGGATAAAAAAGCCATCAAACGCCTGAATAAGCAGACAAAAAAGGATGCAAAGAAAACCAGGAGGGCAGCCAAGAAAGCCAGAAAGGCAGAAAAAAGGCCAGGAGAAGGGGGACCGGCACACGGTCGATCACCATCGGCATACCCCGGGCGCTGCTGTATTTCCGGTATGGGACGCTATGGACCGGCTTTTTCAAGGAGCTGGGCGTGGAGACGGTGGTCAGTAAGCCGACGGACCGGGGAATCATGGAGACCGGCTCGGCCCTGGTGGTGGATGAGACCTGCCTTTCCGCAAAGATATTTTACGGACATGTGCAGTCCCTCATTGGCCGGTGTGATTATATTTTCATTCCCCGCATCAGCAATTACGGACGTCACCGGTGCATGTGCGTCCGCTTTGAGGGGCTGTATGATGAGACCCGCAATGTGTTCCGTGGAACAAATCAGAAGTTTATGACCTGCGATGTGGATGTATTGCAGGACAAGAAGGAGAAGGACGCCTTCGTGGGCCTGGGCTATCAGCTGGGCTTTTCTCACAAGCAGGCGAAGCGTGCCTATAAGCGGGCGAAGCGGGCGGAGCAGAAAAAGCGCCGTCAGGCGGTCAATGAGACCGAGCAGCTCTATCGCCAGGAGGGCACGAAGATTCTTATCGCCGGCCACAGCTATCTGATAGAGGACGCCTTTATCGGCCGGACGGTGACAGATTACCTCAAGAAAAGCGGCGTGATTGCCATCCGCGCCGATCTGGTGGACCAGAGCACCGCCATGAAGCGCAGCCTGGAGCTGTCTCCTACCTGCCGGTGGGAGCCGAACCGGGAGATACTGGGCAGCATCGTCATGCACAGGGACAAGGTGGATGGAATCATTCTGATGAGCGCCTTCCCCTGCGGCCCGGACGCCATGGTGAACGAGCTGCTGACCCGGAAAATGCACGATATCCCCATCCTGAACCTGGTTCTGGACGGCCAGTCCGGCACCGCCGGCGTGGAAACGCGGCTGGAGAGCTTTGTGGATATCATCCGATTTAAGGAGGGGACGCTTTAATGGAAGTCAATCGAAACGTGACCCTGACCAGGTATGCGGAGTACAACTGCGCGTTCAAATATATCATAGAGGAGGGCCTGGAGGCCCGCTACATCATGCCCCCGGCCCTGACCAAGCGGACGGAGGAAATCGGGTCAAAATACAGCCCGGATTTCGTGTGCACCCCCTTCAAGACCACCCTTGGCAGCGAGATAGAGGCCCTGGAGGCCGGAGCGGACACCATCATCATGACTTATGGCGTCTGCCGCCTGGGCTATTACGGAGAGCTTCAGGAGCAGATACTCCGGGATTTAGGGTACGACTTCGAGTTCATAAACCTGGAGGAATATAATACGGGCCGCGTGCGGGATTTGCTGAAGCCTGTCAAGCGGCTGAATCCCAAGGTCAATGTGGCAAAGCTCACCCGCGCCGCCCTGGATGCCATTAAGATGGTGGAATATGTGGACGAGATGACAGGGGAATATTACAAGGGCTGCGGCTTCGACGCCAGCGGCGAGTATAAAAAGGCATATAAGAGATTCCTGACCGCCATGTATACCGCTTCCAGCCGGGAGGATATCACCGCCGGATACCGACAGGTGAAGGAGGATTTTCAGCGCATCCCGCTGGATAAGCCCCTCCGTCCACTGCGGGTCGGCATCGTGGGAGAGTTTTATACCGCTATGGACGCCTTTTCCAATCTGGAGACAGAGCAGAAGCTGGCGGATATGGGCGTGGAGGTCCACCGCTGGATGAATATCACCAATCAGTTTTTTCACCACAAGGGCATAAAGAATCTCGCCGTAAAAATACGGGATCTGTGTACCTATAGCATGGGCCCCACCTCCACAGCTACGATATGGGCTGCCAAGGAATATGCGGAGCGGGGCTTCGACGGGCTGATACACATAAAATCAGCCAACTGCACCCCGGAGATAGACGTTATGCCGGTGCTGCAAAATATTGGCGCGGATTATAAAATCCCCGTGTTGTTCCTGACGTTTGATTCCCAGACCAGCGATGTGGGGCTTATGACCCGGCTGGAGGCGTTTTATGATATGATCCAGATGAGAAAGAAGGTCGTTTGATATGGAAAATGCATATTTAGGTATCGACGTTGGCTCCATCTCCACCAAGGGCGCCATCATCGACGATAACAATCAGATCATCAGCAGCGCGTACATATGGACCCAGGGCGATCCCATCGGCGCGGTGAAGCAGCTCCTGCATCTGCTGGAGGAGGGCTTCGATAAGGAGCGCTATAAGATCGTCGCCACCGGCTCCACCGGCAGCGCCAGGCAGTTGGTGGGTACTATCATTGGGGCTACTATGGTGAAAAACGAGATCACCGCCCATGCGGTGGGGACCACTACCTTTTATCCGGACGTGCGCACGATCCTGGAGATCGGCGGCCAGGATTCCAAGATCATCCTGGTGGAAAACGGCGTGGCCGTGGACTATGCCATGAACACCCTGTGCGCCGCCGGAACGGGTGCGTTCCTCTCCAGCCAGGCCAAGCGCCTTGGCATCGAGGTGGAGGAGATCGGGGAATATGCTCTCCGCTCCAAGCATCCCACCCAGATCGCCGCCCGCTGCACGGTGTTTGCTGAATCCGACCTGGTGCATAAGATACAGATGGGCCACCCAGGACATTATCGCCGGCGTCTGCAACGCGGTGGTGGCGAACTATCTCAACAACGTGGGCAAGGGCAAGAAGATCGTCTCCCCGGTGGTGTTCCAGGGCGGCGTCAGCAAGAACCAAGGCGTTGTGGCGGCCTTTGAGCGGACGCTGGACTGCAAGGTCATCGTGGATGAAAACGGTCACCTCATGGGCGCGCTGGGCGCGGCTATCTTGGCCAAGCGCAGCACGAAGCGTCAGGAATTCGACTTCGCCGTGGAGGATATGGAGTTCTACACCCGCGAGGCCAATTGCGGCCGCTGCTCCAATAACTGCGAGATCATCTGCGTATACCGCGACGGCAAGCTGATAGACTCCTGGGGCAACCGCTGCGATCGCGGCGCGCAAAGCGTGGGATAAATCACTCGAGCAGCAGACACTGCTGCCGGACAAAAATAAATGCTCCCTCCATGCACCTGTCATGGAGGGAGCAGCGTTATATGCACTTGGCGACAGGGAAAGGAGCTGTTATGCCTTCCCCTTGAACCCGTCCTTCAGCGCCACGGCGCGGTTGAATACCAGATGGCCGGGGGCGGAGTCCCTGCTGTCCACGGCAAAATAGCCGGTGCGGAGGAACTGGAAGCTCTCGGGGGCCTGGGCGGTCTCAAGGGCCCGCTCGACCTTGCAGCCGGTCAGTCGCTCCAGGGAATCAGGGGAGAGGCACTGGATGAAATCCTCCGCCGCGTCCGGCTCCGGGTCGCTGAAAAGATTGTCATACAGCCGAATCTCAGCGTCTGCGCAGTCGGCGGCGTTGACCCAGTGGATGGTGCCCCGCACCTTGCGGCCGTCCGGGGCGTCGCCCCCGCGGGTGGCGGGGTCATATTCGCACAGAACGGTAGTGACGTTCCCGGCTTCATCGGCCTCCCAGCCGGTGCATTTCACGATATAGGCGCCCTTGAGCCGGACCTCGTTGCCGGGATAGAGACGGTTATATTTCTTCACAGGCTCGGCCATGAAGTCCTCCTGCTCAATCCACAGCTCCCGGCTGAAGGTGACGGGACGGGTCCCGGCGCTCTCGTCCAGGTTGTTGTTTTCCACCTGGAAGGTCTCCGTCTGCCCCTCGGGGTAGTTGGTCACCACCAGCTTGACGGGGTGGAGCACGGCCATACGCCGGGGGGCAGTCTGGTTCAGCTCCTCCCGGAGGCAGTGCTCCAGGAAGGAATATTCCACCGTGCTGTTCACCTTCGAAACGCCGATACGGTTTATAAAGGTCTTGATGGACGTGGGGGTATAGCCCCGCCGCCGCAGGCCGCACAGGGTGGGCATACGGGGGTCGTCCCAGCCGGAGACATAGCCCTCCTCCACCAGACGGCGGAGCTTGCGCTTGCTCATGACGGTGTAGTTCAGGCCCAGGCGGGAGAATTCGATCTGCCGGGGCTTGGAGGGAACATCCGTGTTGGCGATGACCCAGTCGTAAAGAGGCCGGTGATCCTCATATTCCAGGGAGCAGAGGGAGTGGGTGATGCCCTCCAAAGCGTCCTGGATGGGGTGGGCGAAGTCATACATGGGGAATACGCACCATTTGGTCCCCTGGCGGTGATGCTCGATATAGCGGATGCGGTAAAGCACCGGGTCGCGCATGTTGAAGTTGCCGGAGGCCAGGTCTATCTTGGCCCGGAGGGTGTATTTCCCTTCGGGAAACTCTCCGGCCCGCATGCGCTGGAACAGGTCGAGGCTTTCCTCGATGGGCCTGTCCCGCCAGGGACTGCGGGCGGGTGTGCCGACATCGCCCCGGTATTCATGGAACTGCTCCGGCGTCAGCTCGCATACATAGGCCAGGCCCTTTTTGATCAGGCCGATGGCCAGCTGATAGGTCTGCTCGAAGTAGTCGCTGCCATAGAAAAAGCGGTCGTCCCAGTCGAAGCCCAGCCAGTGGATGTCCTCCTTGATGGCGTCCACATATTCCGTATCCTCCTTGGCGGGGTTGGTGTCATCCATGCGCAGGTTGGTGATGCCGCCGAACCGCTCCGCCGTGCCGAAGTCGATGCACAGGGCCTTGCAGTGGCCTATGTGCAGATAGCCGTTCGGCTCCGGGGGAAACCGGGTGTGTACCTGCTGGCCCTCGAACCGCCCGCCGGGGGCGATATCCTCCGCCACAAAATCCAGAATAAAGTTTTTCGCGTTCTCGTCCATGGCTGTCCGTCTCCTCTTTGTGGTTTCAAGTAAAATAACATAGCTATTTTACCAATTATACACTGATTCGGCGATGTTTACAACTTGAAATCCGCAGATTATTTTATAAAATCCCAATACCTTCCAGCAAAATTTTCAGCCCGATCAGAACGAGGACGATGCCGCCGAACAGCTCGGCCTTTTTCTGATATTTCGCGCCGAAGACGCTGCCGATCTTCACGCCCACGGCGGAGCAGACGAAGGTAGTGACGCCGATGAGCAGAGAGGCGGGGAACACCGCCACATTCATGAAGGCAAAGGTGACGCCCACCGCCAGCGCGTCTATGCTTGTGGCTACGGCCAGCAGGAACATAGTCTTTGGGTCCATGGCCCCGTCTATATGCTCCTCACTCTTATCCAGGGCGTCCTTTATCATTTTGCCGCCGATGAAGGCCAGCAGGATAAAGGCCAGCCAGTGGTCATAGGCCGTGATGGCGTCCGCGAACAGGCTGCCCAGGAAATATCCCAGCACCGGCATGAGAAACTGGAATCCACCGAACCAGGCTCCGGCGATGCACATATGCCTGCCGCTGATCTTTCCCAGGGTCAGGCCCTTGCAGATAGACACGGCAAAGGCGTCCATGGACAGGCCGAGGCCTATCAAAAAAACTTCCCAAAATCCCATTGTGACATTCTCCCTTTTCGTCTTGTCCGGGAGGGACGGATAAAAGAAAAAGACCCAAGGACAGCTTCCCCTGCTGCTCTTGAGTCTCGCCGTTTATACAGGCACTACCGGGTGCGCATCACTTCACCAGTATGTCGATAGTGCCGCATATTCAGAAATATGCCGGCTACTCCCTCACGGAATGGAGCTATTTTACCATGACGCTCCGGACTTTGCAACCGTTTTTTCACAAAATCCCGGAACGATCTTCGTTTTGGGCTTGACATCGGAGGGAAAAGGGTTATAATAGTATTCGTAGGTTATATAGATTAGTTAATAGATGTTGATTATATACTCATAGGCAATGGTTTAATATTTATCAACTGCATAGTTCCCAAGCCCGCTGGCCTACAGGCGCAAAGCCCATGGCCGCCGGGACGGAGTTCCGTTTTTTTGGAATTCCCAGGTGCCGACGGAAACGTCGACGCCCCTCCGTATTTGAGAAGGAACAAAACAGTCCCTCCGTGCACCGCAGCGCACCGCTGAAGGACGGCCCGTTTTCCGACTCAAGACGGGCCGTTTTTTGTTGTGCAAAGGCGGGCTCGGCTTGACCGCGCCGCATTTTGTAAAATTTATTGTATTGTAAGGAGAAACAACATGAAAAAGATTCTTGCGATGCTCCTGGCGCTGGTCATGGTCCTTGCCCTGGCAGGGTGCAGCTCCACCGACTATACGTCTCAGCTGGATGAGATCGCGGAGAGCCTGGAATCCGTCCAGGACACCCTGGAGTCCTATATCGCCGCCGAGGAGACGGCCGCTGAGGAAGCTGAGGCGGCCGAGGAAGCCGCTGAGAGCACCTATTCCGGCGAGCTGATTGTATTCGCTGCCGCGTCCATGACTGAGACACTGACGGAGATTGGCGATCTGTTCATGGAGGCCAATCCCGATGTGGAGATCGTCTTCAACTTCGACTCCTCCGGCACTCTGAAGACCCAGATCGAGGAAGGCGCCGACTGCGATGTGTTCATTTCCGCCGGTCAGAAGCAGATGGATCAGCTGGATATCACCGCAGACGAGAGCGTGAACACCGACGGCCTGGACTATGTCATCTCCGAGACCCGCTTCGACATTCTGGAAAACAAGGTCACCCTGGCTGTTCCCGAGGGGAACCCTGCCGGTATCGAGAGCTTTGACCAGCTGGCCGAGCTGCTGGCCGCAGGCGATGTGTTCCTGGCGATGGGCAACGAGGACGTGCCTGTGGGTCAGTACACGCAGCTCATCCTTGAGTACTACGGTCTGGATGAAGATGAGCTTGCCAGCAACGGCTGCATCACCTATGGCTCCAACGTGAAGGAGGTTACCACCCAGGTCTCTGAGGGTACTGTGGACTGCGGCATCATCTATGCTACAGACGCCTATTCTGCCGGCCTGACCGTGGTGGATTCTGCCACCGCCGAGATGTGCGGGCAGGTCATCTATCCCGCCGCCGTGCTGAACATCACCTCCAACCAGGAGCTGGCCGAGGCGTTCCTGGAGTTCTGCACCAGCGATGAGGCCTCTGCTATCCTGGAGTCCGTAGGCTTTACGCCGCTTGCCTGATCTTGACGGCGTTTAAAGAACAGAGCATATAAACGAGAGCCCGCCGCCTGTATACTGGGCGGCGGGCCGTATCGGTTTAAAAGGAGGACAAAATGGATTGGTATCCTCTATGGAACAGCCTGCGCATCGCAGCTATTTCCACCGTGGCGATCTTCTTCCTTGGCATTCTGGCAGCCCACTGGATCGCAAAGCTGCCCCGGGTGCTGAAGGGCATCTTGGACGTGCTGCTGACACTGCCTCTGGTGCTGCCCCCAACGGTGGTGGGCTATCTGCTCATCCTGCTGCTGGGACCAAAACGCCCCATCGGCGCGTTTTTTCTGAACACCTTCGGCATAAAGCTGGTCATGACCTGGTGGTCGGCCATTTTTGCCACGGTAGTGGTGGGCTTCCCGCTGATGTACCGCACGGTGCGGGGGGCGTTCGAGGCCTTCGATAAGGACCTGGCTTACGCCGGCCGGACGCTGGGGCTTTCCAACAGCTATGTGTTCTGGCGCATCCAGATGCCTGCCTGCCGGCAGGGCATCGTGGCCGGAACGGTGCTGGCCTTCGCCCGGGCCCTGGGCGAATACGGCGCCACCAGCATGATCGCCGGGTATACGCCGGGGCGGACGGCCACAATCGCCACCACCGTATATCAATACTGGCGCATAGACAACGACGAGATGGCCCTGCGCTGGACGCTTATCAACATTGCGATTTCCGCTGTGGTGCTTCTGGCGGTGAACCTGCTGGAACGGAATCCGAAAAAGAACAAAAAACGCAGGAAGGAGGCGGCGTGACGTGAGCCTGACCGTGCAGATAAAAAAGCAGCTGGGGAAATTCATGCTGGACGTGGATTTTCAGGCGGAGGATGAGGTCACAGGCCTGCTTGGCGCCTCCGGCTGCGGCAAGAGCATGACGCTCAAGTGCATCGCAGGGATAGAAAAACCGGACGAAGGACGTATCGTATTAAACGGCCGCACCCTTTTTGATTCGGAGAAAAAGATAAATCTGTCCCCTC
Organism: Oscillospiraceae bacterium; assembly: GCA_021203045.1. GTDB lineage: Bacteria > Bacillota > Clostridia > Oscillospirales > Oscillospiraceae > CAJOIG01. The sequence continues at coordinate 21,608 of JAJQBY010000013.1, forward strand.
AGAAACGGCGGGTGGGCTATCTGTTCCAGCAGTATGCTCTGTTCCCGAATATGACGGTGGAGAAAAATATCGCGGCCGGGGCCCATGCCATGCCAAGGGAACGGCGGGATGCGGCCGTGCGGGAGAAGATCGCCGCCATGCAGCTGCAGGGACTGGAAAAAAAGCTGCCCGCACAGCTCTCCGGCGGCCAGCAGCAGCGGACCGCTCTGGCGCGCATATTGATAAGCGAGCCGGAGGTGCTCCTTCTGGACGAGCCCTTTTCCGCTCTGGACGATTATCTCAAATGGCAGGTGGAGATGGAGCTTGCGGACACGCTGAAGGAATTTGACGGTCCGACCTTGTTCGTGTCCCACAGCAGGGACGAGGTGTTCCATCTCTGCCGAAGCGTATGCGTCCTTTCCAATGGGAAAAGCGAGGCCATGCAGTCCGCAGAGGAGCTTTTCAACGAGCCGGAGACGCTTTCTGCATGCCTGCTGTCCGGGTGCAAGAATTTTACAAGAATAAAAAGACTGGACAAGACCCATGCAAAGGCGTTAGACTGGGGGATAGATCTGGAAGGCGCAGACATTCCGGAAAGCGCCACCTGCGCCGGTATACGGGCGCACTTCATCCGGCCCCAGGTGGGGCCAAACCAGATGGAATGCCGGGTGGAGCGGGTGATAAACGACCTGTTTTCCACAGTGATCATGCTGAAAACGCCGGGGGGAGATGCCGGCTGGAGCCTTTTGCGCATGGAGATCAGCCATCAGCGGTGGGCGGCCCTGGGCAATCCGGAAACGCTGACGGTAAGCATGGACCCGGCGGATATTATGTTTTTGAGGGAGACAGACTGATATGGAACGTATCCAGGCGGAGGAGGCCAGAGACAAGCTCCTGGCCCTCCCGGTGACGGTGAAAACAGAAACGGTACCTCTGTGGCAGGGGCTGGGGCGGCCGCTGGGGGAGGATGTGACGGCGCGGCTTTCCGTGCCACCCTTTGACTGCAGCCCGGTAGACGGTTACGCCCTTCGGGCGGCGGATACGGCTGCGGCCAGCCGAGAGATGCCGGTGGTCCTTTCCATCACAGAGGAGATCCCTGCCGGGACCGTCCCGACTAAGCCGGTAGGCCCCGGGCAGGCGGCGAAGATACTCACCGGCGGCCCTATGCCGGAGGGAGCGGATACTACCATCAAATATGAGCTGACCGAGTTCACCAGCCGGGAGGTAAAGATATTCACGCCCTGCAAGCCTGGCGCGGACGTGGTCCGGGCAGGGGAGGATGTAGACGCGGGAGCCGTCCTGGGCCGGAGAGGGGATGTGTTGACCCCCGCTCTGGCAGGTCTTCTGGCGGGACAGGGAATGCAGGAGGCCTGCGTATGCGTTCCGCCGACGGTGACGGTCCTCAGCACCGGAAGCGAGCTTTTGCAGCCGGGGGAGCCGTGGCAGCCGGGAAAGATATATAACACCAACACCACCACGGTCTGCGCTTATGTGCGGCAGGCGGGCGCGAACGCCGTGGACGGCGGCGCCGTGCCGGATGAGCTGGACGCCATCGCGGAGAAGCTGGACAGAGCGCTGTCCGCCAGCGATATGGTCATCACCACCGGCGGTGCCTCTGTGGGGGACTACGACTGGGCCAAGCGGGCGGCGGAGGCCGTGGGGGCGGAGCTGCTTTTCTGGAAGATCGCCCAGAAGCCCGGCGGGGCCTGCCTTGCGGCGGTGCGGGACGGAAAGGTGCTTTTAAGCCTTTCCGGAAATCCCGGCGCGGCTGTGCTGACCCTTTTCAAGGTGGGCCTGCCCTATGTGCGGAGGCTTTGCGGCCGGAGCGATGTGATTCCGGAGATGTTTACCGCCCGCATGGCGAAGCCCTTTAAAAAATCATCCAAGGTCACAAGATTTTTGCGGGGACATCTTGCATTCCGGGACGGAATGGTGTATTTTGAACACCATGAGGGGGACGGCAACGGCGTGCTGTCCTCACTGATCGGATGTGACGCTCTGGGCCAGGTCCCGGCAGGCAGCGGTCCCCTGAATGAGAACGATACGATACAGGTATTTCGCGTATGACAGACGGCTTCGGGCGAAAAATCGAATATCTGCGCCTGTCCGTGACAGATCTGTGCAATCTGCGCTGCCAGTACTGCATGGGGCCGGAGGGCGTGGAAAAGCGCGCTCACCGGGATATATTATCTCATGAGGAGATCGAGGAGATCGTCCGCGCCGCTGTGAAGCTGGGCGTGCGAAAGGTGCGCGTTACCGGAGGCGAGCCGCTGGTAAGACCCGGTGTCGCGGATATCTGCCGCCGCATCAGCGCTGTCGACGGGGTGGAGGAGCTGTGCATGACCACCAACGGCCTGCGTCTGCCGGAGCTGGCGGGGGAGCTTCGCCGCGGGGGAGTATGCCGTCTGAACGTCAGCCTGGATACGCTGAGACCGGAGCGATACCGGGAGATAACCCGCACCGGCTCTCTGAAGGATGCGCTGGCGGGCCTGGAGGCGGCCCGTGCCGCCGGCTTCCCGCCGCCGAAGCTGAATTGCGTTCTGATGGGCGGGATAAACGATGATGAGATCCCGGACTTCGTGGCCCTGACGGAGCGGGAGCCTGTCAGTGTGCGGTTTATCGAGCTTATGCCCATCGGTCCCTGCCGGGAGTGGGACAGAAGCCGCTTCATTCCGGCGGACGCTGTGCTCCGGGCCGTGCCGGCGCTGGAGCCCGCGGGTGGGGACGGAGTGGCCCGGCTGTATCGTTTGCCGAACGGACGGGGGACCGTGGGCCTTATCCGGCCTGTCAGCGATCATTTCTGCCCCGCCTGCAACCGCATCCGCATCACGGCGGACGGCAAGCTGAAGCCCTGCCTTCACTCCGCGGCGGAAATCCCCCTTCGGGGACTCCACGGACCGGAGCTGGAGGCCGCGATCGGGGCCGGTATCATGGCCAAGCCGCAGCGCCACCATCTGGAGGCGGGCAGCGACAACATCCGGAACATGAACGCCATTGGAGGGTAAGCTATGGACGACCGACAGGAGGAACTGACTCATTTTAACGGCCAGGGACGGGCCAGAATGGTGGATGTGGGCGAGAAGGCGGCCACCCTTCGTCAGGCCGTGGCTACCGCTACCGTGCGGGTGAACCGGCATACCTTCGAGCTGATACAGACCGGAGGCATGAAGAAGGGAGACGTGCTGGCCGTGGCTCAGGTAGCCGGCATCATGGCTGCCAAGCGGACGCCGGACGTCATTCCTATGTGCCACCCTATCCCCCTGACCGGGGTGGACGTGGCCTTTGAGATGGACGAGGAGTGCTGCACCATCGCAATTACCGCCGCCGCCCGCTGCACAGGTCAGACCGGGGTGGAAATGGAGGCCCTGACGGCGGCCTCCGTGGCGGCGCTGACCATTTACGATATGTGCAAGGCCGTTCAGCGGGACATCGTGATCGAAAATATTCATCTTGTGGAAAAATCCGGGGGCAAATCAGGGCTTTACCGGTGGGAGGAACAGCATGGCTAAGGTAGTGGCCGTTTGCATCAGCACAGAGAAGGGAACGCCCAAGTTTGAGATCCCCTCGGCAGAGCTGCGGGAGGAGCACGGCATCGTGGGAGATGCCCACGCCGGGCCGTGGCACAGGCAGATAAGCCTTTTGGGGACGGAGAGCGTGGACAAAATGCGGGAGAAATTTCCCTACCTGCCCCACGGGGCCTTCGCGGAAAATATCCTGACGGAGGGCATTTGTCTCTATGCGCTGCCGATAGGGACCAGGCTGCAGATCGGCCCCGCCTTGACGGAGGTCACTCAGATCGGCAAGGAATGCCACCAGGGATGCGCCATCCGAAAGATAACCGGGGACTGCGTCATGCCGAGGGAGGGCATTTTTGTCCGTGTCCTGCAGGGCGGTACGGTCCGGGCCGGAGACGAGATAGAGATCGTTTCCGAATAATAAGGAGGGACTTAGACATGGAATATACAGCGGCGGTCATCACCGTCAGCGATAAGGGCTCCACGGGCCAGCGGGAGGATACCGGCGGGCCGCTGGTGTGCCGGCTCCTGGAGGATGCCGGGTATCAGGTCATACATACCGCCATCGTGCCGGATGAGCCGGAGGCTATACAGGCGGCCCTGCGCCGGTGCGCGGATGAAAAGGACGTGGCTCTTTGCCTGACCACCGGCGGCACCGGCTTCGCGCCCCGGGATGTGACGCCGGAGGCCACCATCGCCGTCTGCGATAAGCTGTGCCCCGGCATCCCGGAGGCCATGCGCTATGAGGGCCTGAAGATCACTCCCCGGGCCATGCTCAGCCGTGCCCAGGCAGGGATTCGGGGCCGGACGCTTATCGTGAATCTGCCCGGCAGCCCCCGGGCCATTCGGGAGAACCTGGAGCCGGTGCTGCCCGCCCTGGAGCATGGGCTGGAAATGCTGCGGGGCAAGGGCCGGGACTGCGCCACGGACCCGCGATGAGCTGCCCGGTCTATTCCCTGGTGGGCTGGTCGGACAGCGGCAAGACCACCATTCTGGAAAAGCTGGTCCCGGCGCTGAAAAGGCGGGGCCTGACCGTTGCTGTGGTGAAGCACGAGGGCCACGAGTTCGAAATGGACACCCCCGGCAAGGATACCTGGCGCATGACCCGGGCGGGGGCGGATGTGACTGCCATTGTCAGCGGGACCCACGCCGCTGTCCTGGAAAACCGGCCCCTGACCCTGGAGGAGACGGTGGCCCGCATCCGGGATGTGGACATCGTCCTGACGGAAGGAGGCAAGGAAGGCCCCTTTCCGAAGATCGGCGTCGTGCGGGGCAAGGGCCTGCCTCCGGTGAAGGGCGAGTATATCCTTGTGATGAGCGATGAGCCGGTGCAGACAGATGTTCCGGTATTGCGCCTGAATGATATAGAGGCTCTGGCCGACCGGCTGACAAAGGATATGGAGGGACAGGCATCGATCCGGAAGGCGACCTTGGAGGACGTGGCGGGGATCGTCCGGATATACGATGAGATACACACCGAGGAGGAAGCGGGCCGGACCACCACCGGATGGATACGGGATATCTATCCCACGGGCCGAACGGCGGAGGATGCCATTCGGGCGGGGGAGATGTTTGTCCGGGAGGCGGAGGGCCGCATCGTGGCTGCCGCCAGAATCAATCAGGTGCAGGACCCGGCCTACGCCCAGGCGGCCTGGGAAACGGAGGCGCCGCCGGAGCGGGTCATGGTTCTGCATACGCTGGTGGTCTCCCCGTCGGTGAAGGGACGGGGCTATGGCTCCTCCTTTGTCCGGTTTTATGAGCAGTATGCCAGGGAGAAGGGGTGTCCTTATCTGCGTATGGATACCAACGTGCGAAATACCGCCGCCCGCGCACTGTATAAGCGTCTTGGCTACAGAGAGGGGCCCGTTATTCCCTGTACCTTCAACGGCCTGGAGGATATCAGACTGCTGTGTCTGGAAAAAACGCTGTAGAAGATGAAAAAACGCCGGCACAGGCCGGCGTTTTTTCCGCTGTAGTGGGTACACTAAATGTGCGCTTCACCCTTGCAGGAGCCAAAGTGGTGTGATACAATATAATGCGTTCGACAAGAAAATTGTGGAAGGATACGCCCTATGAGTGGACAGGCCTATGACATTTTCATCCTGGGCGGCGGCCCGGCGGGGCTTTCGGCGGCGCTGACGGCCCGTGCCAGAGGGCGTCGGGTCATGGTGCTGACCAACGACCCGGCGGCCAGCCCCCTTGCAAAGGCGGGCCGGATAGACAACTACCCCGGCCTGACCGGCGTCAGCGGTCTGGCACTGCTGGAGGCTATGGTCCGGGGCGTGAAGGAGCAGGGAATAGAGCTGGTCCTTGGCCGTGCCACGGGCGTTATGACCTCCGGCGGACGGTTTTACATCACTGCTGAGCAGGATTTCTATGAGGCGAAAAGCCTTATCCTGGCCACCGGCGCCCAGCAGGGGACTAAGCCCGTTCCCGGGGAGGCGGAGCTTCTGGGGAAGGGCGCCAGCTACTGCGCCACCTGTGATGGAATGCTCTACAGGGGCCGGGACGTGGCCGTGCTGGATATGGGCGGACCGGGCCGGGAGGCTGCGGATTTTTTGCAGAGCCTTGGCTGCCGGGTGGAATATTTTGATAAAAAGCGGGCCAAAAGCTATGCCATTTCCGGGGATGATAAGGTGGAGGCCGTCGTCGCAGACGGCGTATCCTATCCCGTGGCGGGGGTGTTCGTCATGCGGGCCACTATGGCGGCGGAGACGCTGTTGCCGGGGCTGGCCCTGGAGGAGGGACATATCCGGGTGGACAAGACCATGGCTGCCAGCGTGACCGGTGTGTTCGCCGCCGGGGACTGTGCAGGCCGTCCCTACCAGGTGGCCCGGGCCGTGGGCCAGGGCAATATGGCGGCCCTCAGCGCGGACAAATATTTGCAATCACAGGAAAACCAATAAGCAAAGGAGCTTGAAGATATATGAGCGCGATAAACCTGACGGCGGAGAGCTTTGATGAGACCATCGCCTCCGGTGTGACATTGGTGGACTTCTGGGCTACCTGGTGTGCCCCCTGCCGGGCTCAGGGCCCGGTGGTAGAGGAATTTGCCGAAAAACAGGACCGGGTCAAGGTGGGCAAGGTAGACGTGGACGCACAGCCGTCCCTGGCGCAGCGCTACGGCGTCATGTCCATCCCTACCCTGATCGTCTTTGAAAACGGAGAGGAGATCGCCCGCCAGGTGGGGATGTCCTCCATAGAGGAAATCGAGGAAATGTGTCAATGAAAGAGTTACCGAAGCAATACGACCCCAAACAGGTGGAGGGCCGCATCTATCAGATGTGGCTGGACGGGGGCTATTTCCACGCCAAGCGCGACCCGGAAAAGAAGCCCTTTACCATCGTCATCCCGCCTCCCAATGTCACCGGCCAGCTCCATCTGGGCCATGCCGTGGACGAGACCATCCAGGATGTGCTCATCCGCTATAAGCGGATGAAGGGCTATTCCGCCCTGTGGCTGCCCGGATATGACCATGCGGGCATCGCCACCCAGATAAAGGTAGAGGAGAACCTCCGCAAGGAGGAGGGCCTGACCCGCTTCGACCTGGGACGGGAGAAATTCCTTGACCGGGTGTGGGAGTGGAAGGATAAATACGGCGACCGCATCGTAACCCAGCTCAAGACCCTGGGCTCCTCCTGCGATTGGGAGCGCCAGCGCTTCACCATGGACGAGGGTTGCTCCAAGGCCGTGCGGGAGGTATTTTGCAGCCTGTATGAAAAGGGCCTTATCTATAAGGGCAAGCGCATCATCAACTGGTGTCCCCACTGCACCACCGCCCTTTCCGATGCGGAGGTGGAGTATGAGGAAAAGCCCGGCCACCTGTGGCATATCCGCTATCCGCTGACGGACGGCTCCGGCTATGTCATCATCGCCACCACCCGTCCTGAGACCATGCTGGGCGACTCCGGCGTGGCCGTGAATCCGGAGGATGAGCGGTATACGGACCTGGTGGGAAAGACCTGCACGCTGCCCCTGGTGGGACGGGAGATCCCCATTGTGGCGGATGAATATGTGGACATGTCCTTCGGCACCGGCTGCGTGAAGATGACGCCCTGTCACGACCCCAACGACTTTGAGGTGGGCCTGCGCCATGATCTGGAGCAGATTCTCATCCTGGACGGGGACGGCAAAATCATCAACGGCGGCAAATATGACGGCATGGACCGCTATGAGGCCCGGAAGGCCATTGTGGCCGACCTGGAGGAGCAGGGCTATCTTGTAAAGGTGGAGGAGCACGTCCACAACGTGGGCACCTGCTATCGCTGCCACAGTGACGTGGAGCCCCTGGCCAGCGACCAGTGGTTCGTAAAGATGGAACCCCTGGCCAAGGAGGCCATCCGTGTGGTGGAGGACGGCACCATCAAATTCGTCCCCGACCGCTTCTCCAAGACGTACTTAAACTGGATGTACAGCGTAAAGGACTGGTGCATCAGCCGCCAGCTCTGGTGGGGCCATCAGATACCCGCCTGGTACTGCGACGACTGCGGCCACGTCACCGTGTCCCGGACGGATGCCTGCCAGTGCGAGGCCTGCGGGTCTAAAAACATACACCGCGACCCGGACGTGCTGGATACCTGGTTCAGCTCCGCCCTGTGGCCCTTCTCTACCCTGGGCTGGCCGGACAAGACGGAGGATCTGGAGTACTTCTATCCCACGGACGTGCTGGTGACGGGGTACGATATCATCTTCTTCTGGGTGGCCCGGATGATATTCTCCGGCATGGAGCACATGAAGAAGGAGCCGTTCCATACCGTCTTGATACACGGCCTTGTCTGTGACCCCCAGGGAAAGAAAATGTCCAAATCCGCCGGAAACGGTGTTGACCCCATCCAGGTCATCGACCAGTTCGGCGCGGACGCCCTGCGCTTCAATATCATCACCGGCAACTCCCCCGGCAACGATATGCGCTTCTATGTGGAGCGGTGCGAGGCCATGCGGAATTTCGCCAATAAGCTGTGGAACGCCGCCCGGTACGTCATCATGAATCTGACCGTGGAGGAAAACCGCCTGCCGGACACTCTGCGGCTGGAGGACAAATGGATACTCTCCAAGCTGAACGACCTGACGGCCCAGGTTAACGAGAATTTTGACAAATACGAGCTGGGCCTGGCCGCCACGAAGATATACGACTTTATCTGGGACAGCTTCTGCGACTGGTTCATAGAGATCACCAAGCCCCGGCTGAAGGAGGGGGACGAGGGCGCCCAGCGGGTGCTGCTGTATGTGCTGACGGATATTCTCCGCCTGCTCCATCCCTTCATGCCCTTCATCACCGAGGAGCTTTACGGCGCCATTCCCCACGACGGGGAGGCCCTGATCGTAGAGACCTATCCCGAATATGACCTGGCCCTGGCCTTCCCCCAGGAGGAGGCGGATTTTGAGAGCATCATGACCGCCGTGAAGGCCGTTCGCAGCCGCCGGGCGGAGATGAACGTCCCGCCCTCCAAGCGGCCCAGCCTTATCCTGGCTACGGAAAAGAAGGAGGTTTTCGAGGCCGGACGGGTCTATATGGCAAACCTTGCCTATGCCGGCCAGATCACCATCGCGGATGCGCCCCCGGCGGACATTGCCGGCATGGTGAACGTGGTGACGGAGGACGCGAAGATCTTCATGCCTCTTGCGGAGCTGGTGGATCTGGACAAGGAGCGGGCCAGAATCGAGAAGGAGCTTGCCAAGGCCCGGAAGGACATTGAAAGCCAGGAGAAGAAGCTGGCAAACGAGAGCTTCGTATCCCGCGCCCCGGAGCGGGTCGTGAACGCCGAGCGGGAGAAGCTCGCCAAGGCCCAGGCGCTGGCGGCCAATCTGGAGGAAAGCCTGAAAAATCTGGGCTGAAACTGAAATAAAAATATGCACCCATGCGTCTCGCGTTCGCATGGGTGCGTATTGCTTTGTCCGGGCGGATGGAATGGGTACGGCTGGTTATTGCCCTGCCGCAGTATCATACATGGAGTCAATGGTTTTTATAAGCTCCTCCCGGCTGTCATAGCCGTGGGTAGAGCATTCGAAGCTGTCCCGCTGCCAAACGGCGTAGTATTTACCCGCATTGGTCAGGATATAATGGTCTATGCCATTGACAGTATAAATTTCCGGGTCTCCGGTGTCCTTGGAATATTGTTCGCTGGGCTCCGAGCTGTATAGGATATACGAAAAAGAGATCGTGTTCGTCCCGTTGGTATAGTATAAATCGAAGGCGGCATATGACTCTAAAACCCAGTATTCAAACCCTTCGTACGTATACCCCTCCGGAACGTAGGTCGGGACTATGTTTTCCGGTGCGTCGTAATAGGCCAGGGCTTCCTTCAAAAGGCTGAACGGCTCGTCTGGTTGGGTAATGACGAGCTCCGTTTCCTCGGCCTCCGCGTCCTGCGTGAAGTAAAAATGCTCCTCATCCCACTGGCCGATCCAGCCCAGAAGTCCGGTGGCATAGGCCACCGTGGTGAGGACGGCGATCGCCGCGATGACTGCCGCCGCCAGCCCCCAGCGGAAACGCTTTGGCCGGATGGCCCGTGGCCGGGCCTGCTTTTCTGCCTGATTTTTCTTCGCCTGCTCCATCTGCAGAACGGCCATACAGCGGCGGTCGGCCTCCTCCGGCACTGCCGCCGCGGGGTCTGATTGGAGAGCCTGATTTTCCCGCCGCAGACGCTGGCCCTCTGTCTGGACGTATGCGTTCATGAATCGGGCAAGGCGTGCCTGCCGGCTGATTTTCTTGTGGTTATTGCGCATCGTAACCGCCCTTCCTCTGCATTTCCTTCAAGGCCCTTCGTCTGGCGCGGGTCAGCTTCATCCGTATGCTGGCTGTTCCGCAGCCCAGGGTGGCCGCCAGCTCCCGGTCGGTCAGCTCCAATATGTACTTTCCCTCCAAAAGCAGCCGGTCGCTGGGGGACAGGCGCTGCCATACCTGCCGCACCCAGTCCTGCTGATCGGCCCGGAGGACTGTCTCCTCCGGTGAGAGGGCGGGGGACGGCTCCGTGTCCTGCATTTCCTCCCAGGATACCTGCTCATACTGCCTGATAACGCCCCTGTGCCGGAGAAAGTTGATGGCCGTGTTCCGCACCATGGCGGCGATATAGGCCGTCAGCGCCCGCTTATCCACAGCCCGCAGCCGCTCCTCCTGCTCTGTCATCCTCACCAGCGCCTCCCCCACGATGTCGGCCTGATCGTCCAGGCTGGCGGCATATTTGCCTGCGATGGAGAACATCAGTCTCTTGTATTGGAGATAGACCCGCTCCAGGAACGCCGGTTCCCGGGCCTGTTCAGCTTCCGTTGCATTCCTTGGCTCCATGGCTATCTCCTTTCGTTCTTTGTCCTTCACTCTATTAGACAGCACAGCTTACAAAAGTGCAACACTTTTTGCGAGAAAATTTTTTTGGATAGAGCGTTGCATTTTCAGGCGGTCGGGTGTCTTTATGTGTGAAGGAAAAAATAGATAAACGCAAAATCAGCGCAAAAGGGAGGATCACGATGATAATACAAGGAAAAAAGACGCTGGCGTTGCTGCTCGCTTTCGGCCTGCTCCTATGCCTCGCCTCCTGCGGGACGACAGAGGACGGGGCGGATGAGACTGCAAGCGCTGTGAACATCACCTCGCTGACCGATATGGCGGGGGTGAGCGGAGACGGCTGTCTGGTGGTCATGGGGGGCGTGCTATCCGAAGCGGAGGAGATTCCCTTTGATTCCTATTTTGGCGTGCTGCTTCCGGTGGTGGAGGAGGTCGTGTCCGGGGAGACCTGGGAGGTCCGATATGTTCAGCGGATGCTGAGCGAAACGCCGGTGCGGGTGTCCCAATTCTATATGGGCGGCGGCACCATGGGAGCCAGCTCTGTGGCCGTGAGCGCGGAGGCAGTGTCTCCGGCGGATATGGACGAGGAGACGGGGGCGGCGCTGCTGAGCGCTGTGGCCGACGCCTTCGGGCTTTCTCTGATCGGGTACAGCGCCGAGCTGGACGGGATATATTTTGTGCGGACGATGGATGTGAACGCCACCGCCTTTTATCCGGCTTATTATCAGATAGACCTGTATTCTGCGGAAAGCGATACGGAGGTGCGGCTGCGATTTCCGGTCGTGAATGTGAGCGGCTATCTGGACGGCGTTTACACGATGGAGTGGTTTGACACAGATTCTCAATGAAAGGGTCAAACAGGCCTGAAAAAATCGGGCCGTCCCCCGGCGTTCGACAGAATCTGCGGGGGAACGGATGTAGAATTGCACCATACGAAACGGTATGGTGCAATTTTTTGTGCCTGTTGGCGGAGGTTATACAAATGAAGGTCTTATCCAGCTATCGGGAGGGGCGGCTGACGCTGTTTTTCAAGGGAGAGCTTGACCACCATGAGGCGGCGCCGGTCCTGCGGAAGATAACCCAGACCATGGACGATTATCTGCCCAGGGACTGCGTGGTGGACATGGGCGGACTGACGTTCATGGATTCCTCCGGTATCGCCCTGATTCTGAAAATATGCCGCCTGATGGCGGAAACAGGGGGACGCGCCTGGGTGGAGAACGCCCGGAACCAGCCGCTGAAGGTCATAGACGCCTCCGGTATAGACCGGATGGTGAAAATAACCACCGGCGCGGAGAAGTGATCGCGCCGCCTACCATTCCACATATATAGCCCCCGGCGTATGAGGCCGGGGGCATGGGAGGACAAGCATGAAGCAGCTTAACTACATAAAATTGGAATTTCCCGCCCGAAGCGTGAACGAGGGCTTTGCCCGGGCTGCCGCCGCAGCCTTCGCCGCGCAGATGGACCCCACCCTGGAGGAGTTGGGAGATATCAAGACTGCCGTGTCTGAGGCGGTGACGAACGCCATCGTCCACGCCTATCCGGACGCTCTTGGAACGGTGGTCATGCGCCTGCGCATCCTGGAGGGGAACGTGCTGGAGATCACCATCCGGGACAAGGGCCGGGGCATCCCGGATGTGAAGCAGGCCATGGAGCCGCTTTTCTCCACCGGCGGCGAGGAGCGCAGCGGCATGGGCTTTACCATCATGGACAGCTTTATGGACGGTCTGCGGGTACGCTCCGCCGTGGACAAGGGGACCACCGTCACCATGTCCAAGCGTATCTCCGTGAAGGCGAGAAGATAGCTTGGACGAGACGTTGACCCTCCTGCGGGCGGCCCAGGCCGGGGACCGGGAGGCGGCGGGCCGGATGATAGAGGAAAATGCCGGCCTTATATGGAGCGTGGCCCGGCGGTATTTTGGCCGGGGCGCGGAGCCGGAGGATCTGTATCAGCTTGGCTGCCTGGGCTTTTTGAAGGCCATCGACGGCTTTGATGAGAGCTACGGCACCCGCTTTTCCACCTATGCTGTTCCGAAAATATCCGGGGAGATACGCCGTTTCCTGCGGGATGACGGGGCCGTGAAGGTCAGCCGGGGCATCAAGGAGCGGGGAACGGTCATCCGCGCCGCCCGCAAGGAGCTGGAGCAGGGGCTGGGCCGGGACCCGACGGTATCCGAGCTGGCCGAGCGGACGGGGTTTTCCGGGGAGGATATCGCCATGGCGGAGACGGCCGCTATTCCCGTAGAATCGCTGCAGCAGGGAGCGGGGGAGGATGGCTTTCCCCTGGAACAGATGCTGGGGGACTGGGTACAGGAGGAGCGCCTGGTGGAATATGTGGCCCTGCGGCAGGCCATAGAAAAGCTGCCGGAAAGGGAGCGGCAGACCATTTTTCTTCGCTTTTACCACGGCATGACCCAGACCCAGGCCAGCCAGGTCCTGGGTGTAAGTCAGGTGCAGGTATCCCGCCTGGAGCGCCGGGCGGTGAAGCAGCTGAGGGAGCTGATGGAGTGAGGGGTGTGCGTATGACAAGTGAAAAAGACGCGCTTCCACGAGGGAACGCGTCTTTTTTGCTTGGGGTCATATCCTGCACGCCATCTCGTGCCATTGCTCGCCGCCCCAGGTGGAGGCGGCGAGGCCATTGTCGGTGAAGCCCAGCTTCCGGTACATATCCACCTTGGCGTCCAGACAGGTCAGCAGGAGGAGATGACGGCCGTTTTCCTGTTCCCGGCGGCGGTATTCATTCACCAGCGCCCTGGCGATGCCCTGTAGCTGACAGGCGGGCAGAACGGCCAGACCCAGGAGCATGACGGTTTCACCTGCCGGGACGTGGAGACGCTCGTCGGTGAAAAATTCATCCCAAAAAACGGTCTCGCCTGTGGCAAGGCCGTTCAGATATCCCGCCAGCCTTCCCTTTTCCCGGTCGACTGCCACCAAAAACAGATCGGGCGCGGCGGCGGCCCGGGCGCGCATATGGGCTGGAGAGCAGGCCTCGTTAGGGGGAAAGCAGATCTGCTCGATGGCGATCGCCTGGTCTATTTCGTCCGGCTCGATGGTTCGCAGTGTAAAATTCTTATAATCCATATGCTGCCTCCTGAGTGGTTATTTGAGTTGCTTGGGGCTGACGCCGAAGGCGGCGCGGAAGTCCCGGTAAAAGGTGGAATATTCGGTGAAGCCACTTTCCTCCGCCGCTTTGCTCACAGGGACGCCCCGGCGTATCAGCTGGGCGGCGTAAAGCAGGCGGCGCTGCTGCACATAGCTGTGCACGGTGGCGCCTGTCTGGGCTTTGAAAAGCCGCATGAAATGATATCGGCTGAGATAGACGCGGCCGGCCAGATCATCCACGGTCAGAGGCTCGCTGAGATGCTCGTTGATATAGGAGAGGGTCTGGGCGATCTTTGGGTTATAGGTCGTCTCCGGGCGCTGAAAGCCGCCCTCCCGCAGGGCGATCCGATTGACCCGGATGAGAAGCTGAATGACGAAGGTATCCCGCAGGGCCTGGGCGCCGAACTGCTCGTCCTCCAGCGCCTGCTCCATGGCGGTGAACAGGGCGGACAGCTGCTCCCGGTCCTCTTTGGCGGGGGTCAGAAGATACTGCCCCTGCTGATCGGCCCGGTCGAAGCAGGCCAGCAGGTCGGCCTCGGGCACGGAGCGGCCGAAATACCGGCCGTCCAGATATAGTATGATCCGCTCATAAGGGGCGGAACGGTCTATCAGGGCCTTGTGTATGGCGTGGTGCTTGATGAGCAGAATGTCCCAGGGGCGCAGGGGATAGGTGCTGCTTTCCACCATATAGTCCACCTGGCCGGACAGGAGAATGACGATCTTGTCGAACTCATGAAAATGGAAATCCAGCTCCTGGCCCTCGGTGTCCCGCAGGTGGAAGTATTTGTAATTCTCCTGTAAGTAGCCCTCCCGCTGATAGCTGCCGCTGCGCTCCATAGGCCGCGCCTCCTTTTTGGGCTTTTCCTTGATGATACAGCACCAATTGGAAAGAATCAACCAAAATTTTTAGTTTATCTTCCGTTTTGAGTCACAAAAATATCGTGGTCAGCGCCGGAGCGGGATTGGTCTGGCGCTGACCTTTTACGTTCATGTCTTCTCTGTCTTCTCTGTTTTGTCCGTCTTGTCTGCCTTTTTCTGGGCTTCGAACAGACGGGACAGATACCTCGTAGCCAGGGCCTGCTCCGCCTGGGCGCGGAGAGCGGCGTAGTAGATGGCCTGAGGCAGAGCGCCGATATCCTCAGCCTGAAGCGGCGACTCCGCAGCCTGCGCCACGGCGTGGACAGACTGCTCGAAGGCATCGCAGAAGCGGTCATACAGAGGACCGAAGCAGTCCTGTGCCTCGGCTCCCTCCTGCGACTCTGCGTGAGCCTGTTCGCAGGAAAGAAGCTGCTGTATGAATGTGATGGACAGGCACGGCTTCAAAACGCAGATGATGATCAGGTGAGCCAGGTGGGTGCGGGTATACCGCTTGCGCACCGGCGTGGGGATGACCTTCAGCTTTACATAGTTGTTTACCATAGAGGCGGTCAGGCCCTTTTCATCAAAGCCGGGATAATTTCCCAGATAGTTATCGACTAGCGCCAGCACCTGGTCCATGTAGAGATCCAGATCCGGCAGGGCGTCCCAGCGGGGGAGCGTCTGCTCGGCCATCTGCTGTCGTATCTGTGTAAAGAGGACTTCGGCGGTCTCGTCCATATATACATACCATCCTTTGTTTGGGAAATACTGAAAATATGATATCACTATACCATATCGAAGCAGGAATGACAAGAAACATTTCAAAACAGTGGTTGACAAGGAGTAAAACATCTGATAATATAGTTTTGAAAACTAGATCATATGATTTTAAAAGTTAAGGAGGGCCAGCCATGGCGATCACAGTCTATGGAGATTCGATACTCAAGGGGATTTTGCTTGAAAACGGGCGTTATGTCATCAACCGCTGCTGGGAGGAGCGCTATATCCGCGAGTGGGGCGTCAGCGTGACGAACCGCTCCCGCTTCGGCTGTACGATAGAGAAGGCTATGGCGGTCATCCGACGGGACAGTCTTCGCCCCAGCGGGGGACAGGACGTGGCGGTGCTGGAATTCGGCGGCAACGACTGCGATTACCATTGGGCGGAGATCGCCGCCGCGCCGGATAAGGTGCATAGCTGCAACACGCCCCCGGCCCGGTTCGCGGCCGGATACCGGGAGGCCATCCGTCTGGTGAGGGAGAGCGGCCGGGAACCGGTCGTGCTGACTCTGCCGCCTATCCATTCGGAGCGATATCTTGACTTCATCTGCCGGGATGGCCTTTCCCGGGCGAACATTCTGTCCTGGCTGGGGGAGGTGGAGAACATTTTCCGCTGGCAGGAGAGCTATTCTCACCTGGCGGAGCAGACGGCCAGGGAGGAGGGAGTGCGGCTCATTGACCTGCGGCGGCCCTTCCTCCGGCATAAGGACTGGGGGGCGCTTTTATGCGCTGACGGCATCCACCCCTCCCGGGAGGGACAGCGGCTTATTTATGATACGCTGTGCCGGTATACAGCCGCTCCCAACGGCGTTGTGGCGTGAATCGGGATGGCATTTCGCCGAAAATTTCATCTGACACAGGGCTTTTTCCTGGTCTTTGCCTGAGAGAAACGGCCCCAAACCCGCCTGTATCAAGGGTTTGGGGCCATTTACCTGCGCTCACAAAATGTTGGCATTTGAAATATTGACAACCACAAGATGTTGTGCTAATATAAGTCTCGCCGGCAAAATTATGTAAAACTACAGGGCGTCCCGCCCGAACAGCGACCGTCAGGGAGAGGCAAAATGAAAATCATAAAGAGAAACGGATCAGAGGCTGTATTTGATATAGAAAAGATCATTGCGGCCATCACCAAGGCAAATAACGCTGTGCCGCTGGATGTGCGCATGACCGCCACCCAGATCCGGCGCATTGCGGATTCTGTGGAGAAATCCTGTGTAGAGCTGGGCCGCTCCCCTGCAGTGGAGGAGATACAGGATATGGTGGAGCAGCAGATCATGGCCCACGGGGCCTATGAGGTGGCCAAGCAGTATATTACCTACCGCTATACCCGCTCCCTGGTGCGCCAGTCCAACACCACGGACGACCGCATTCTGTCCCTCATCGAGTGCAATAACGAGGAGGCCAAGCAGGAAAATTCCAACAAAAACCCGGTGGTGAACAGCACCCAGCGGGACTATATGGCCGGAGAGGTCAGCCGGGACATCACAAACCGCATCCTCCTGCCTCAGGACATCGTTCAGGCCCACGAGGAGGGCATCATCCACTTCCACGACACGGACTACTATGCGCAGCATATGCACAACTGCGACCTGGTGAACCTGGAGGATATGCTCCAGAACGGCACGGTCATCACCGGCACGCTGATCGAGCGGCCCCACAGCTTTGCCACCGCCTGCAACATCGCCACCCAGATCGTGGCGCAGGTGGCCTCCAACCAGTACGGCGGACAGAGCATCTCTCTGGCCCATCTGGCGCCCTTCGTCCAGGTCAGCCGGGAGAAAATACGCAGCATCGTCCGGGATGAGATAAGCTCTCTCGGCGTCATCCCCACCAAGGAGCAGGTGGATGATATCGTGGAAAAGCGGCTCCGGGAGGAGATACGCCGGGGCGTGCAGACCATCCAGTATCAGGTCGTCACCCTCCTGACCACCAACGGGCAGGCTCCCTTCGTGACCGTGTTCATGTATCTGAACGAGGCGAAAAACGAGCAGGAGAAGAAGGACCTGGCGGTTATCATAGAGGAGACGCTGCTCCAACGCTATCAGGGCGTGAAAAACGAGCAGGGCATCTGGGTCACTCCTGCCTTCCCCAAGCTGATATACGTCCTGGAGGACGATAACGTGGAGGAAGGGTCCGAGTATTATTATCTGACAAAGCTGGCTGCCAAGTGCACGGCCAAGCGGATGGTGCCGGACTATATCTCCGAGAAGAAAATGCTGGAGCTGAAGGTCGACAAAAACGGCGAGGGCCACTGCTATACCTGCATGGGCTGCCGCAGCTTCCTGACACCTTATGTTGACCCGAAAACCAATCAGCCGAAATATTATGGCCGCTTCAACCAGGGCGTCGTCACCATCAACCTCCCGGATGTGGCCCTGTCCTCTGGCGGGGATATGAATAAATTCTGGGAGATATTCGACGAGCGACTTGAGCTGTGCCACCGGGCGCTGATGTGCCGCCATGAGCGGCTGAAGGGCACTCTGTCTGACGCTGCGCCCATCCTGTGGCAGTATGGGGCTTGCGCCCGCCTGCAAAAGGGCGAGCCCATCGATAAGCTGCTGTATGGCGGATACTCCACCATCTCCCTGGGCTATGCGGGGCTTTACGAGTGCGTGAAGTACATGACCGGCAAAAGCCACACGGACCCGGAGGCTACGCCCTTCGCTCTGGAGATCATGACCCATATGAACGATGCCTGCAAAAAGTGGAAGGAAATGCACAACATTGACTTCAGCCTGTATGGCACGCCGCTGGAGTCCACCACCTATAAATTCGCCAAGTGCCTGCAAAAGCGCTTTGGCATCATCGAGGGCATCACGGACAAGGGCTATATCACCAACTCCTATCACGTCCATGTGACGGAGGAGATAGACGCCTTCACCAAGCTGAAGTTTGAGGCCCAGTTCCAGCATCTGTCTCCCGGCGGCGCCATCAGCTATGTGGAGGTGCCGGACATGCAGAACAACCTGGAGGCCGTTTTGCAGGTCATGAAGTTCATCTATGACAATATCATCTATGCCGAGCTGAACACCAAGAGCGACTACTGCCAGGTGTGCGGCTGGGATGGGGAGATAGAGATCGTGGAGGAGGACAATAAGCTGATCTGGCGCTGCCCCCGCTGCGGCAATACGGACCAGGACAAGATGAATGTGGCCCGCCGTACCTGCGGCTATATCGGCACCCAGTTCTGGAACCAGGGCCGTACCCAGGAGATAAAGGACCGGGTCCTGCACCTGTAAGGATATGTATTACGGCAATATAAAAAACTGCGATATCGCGGACGGCATCGGCGTCCGGGTGACCTTGTTCGTCTCAGGCTGTACCAACTGCTGTGAGGGCTGCTTTCAGCCGGAGACCTGGGATTTCCATTACGGCCAGCCCTTCACGGCGGAAACGGAGCGGCAGCTTATGGAAATGCTGGCGCCCGATTACATAAACGGCCTGACGCTCCTGGGGGGCGATCCCTTTGAGCCGGAAAACCAGCGGACGCTGACGCCGTTTCTGAAGCGGGTAAGGGAGCGTTTCCCTAAGAAGGATATATGGGCCTTCACCGGCTTTCTCTATGAGGAGCTGCTGCGTCCCGGCAGCCATCCACGGTGCGAGGTGACGGACGACATGCTGTCTATGCTGGACGCGCTGGTAGACGGCCCCTTTATCCTGGAGGAAAAAGAGGTGGGCCTTCGTTTCCGCGGCTCCAGAAACCAGCGGCTCATAGATATGAATGCGACGCGCGAAACAGGTGAGATCACGATTTGGAACGGATAAAAACCGGCCTTCCCGTTTTTTCGGCGGGGAGGCTGGTATTTTATGGCGAGATGGTTTAGAATATAGAGTATAAGGATTTTTAAGTAAAGAGGAGAATGGTATGGACGGTTTATTGGAAAAAGATCTGATTATCCTCTCCAGTGTGACGGATGCGCAGGGGGAACACAGCATCCCGGCGATCTTTGACTTGTTTGAGGACATGGCTACGGAGTACGCGCAGATTTTGGGCGTGGGCATATGGGAGATGGCCGCGCGGCAGACCTACTGGGTGGCTGTACGGACTCGTATACGGCTGTACCGTCGGGCGAAGATGATGGATGCCGTCCAGGTGCAGAGTTGGCCCGCTATGCCAGGCGCGGTCAAGGCGGATCGGTATTATCGCATCAAAATGGGGGAGGAGGTATTGGCTGAAGGCCGGACAAGGCCGGACAGAGTGGGTAATACAAAACACGCAAACCGGTCGGATGGAACGCCCGGGGGATTATGGTGTTCTGCAAAGCATGGAGCACTGGCCGGAAAAGGTATGCACCGGTCCCTTCACCCGTTTCCGGGAGGCTCCCGCGGCGGAAAACCTGGTAAAGACCTACACCATCGGGTCGCAGGACATCGACACCGGCCGGCATATGAACAATGTGGCCTATATACGCATGCTGCTGGGCACGTTTACCACCGCGGAGCTGGCGGATATGCCTGTCCGGGAGGTGGAGGTGGCCTATCGGGTCGCCTGCTTTGAGGGGCAGACTCTCTCTATTTACCGCAGGAGGGACGAGGAGGGCTGGCACTTCCTGGTTCAGAATCCCGATGGGGAGACGGCCCTGCAGGCGGTGCTGCGGCTGTAAGGGCAAATAAAAAAGCGCCGGAGCGGTGTGCTGGCCGCTCCGGCAGGAGAGAGTATATATCAGCGGCGGAGTGCTCGCCGGCTGATACGAAGTGTAGTGGGCGGTCAGTATTTTTACTGGCCGCTTGCGCCGTAGTTGGCGAGAACGCGGGCGCTGGGGTCATTTACGTCGCAGCCCTCCCAGGATTTGTTGGGCATCCAGAAGTCCTTCACCATGGGGGCCTGACCGGGATAGTATTTTTCAAAGATTTCCCGGTAGAGAAGGCTTTCCTTTGTAAAGGGCTGAGCGAAGCTGTAGGTTTTGCGCTTCTCCTCAAACTCTGCGTCCGTATAATGGGCCTCCGCATACTCCTTCAGGTCGTCCACCATGGAGTGTCCCACGGCGTCGGAGAAGGCGGCCTTCTGCCGCCAGAGGATCTCATCCGGGAGGAGATGATCCTTTTCAAAGGCATGGCGCAGCAGATATTTTCCCATGTCATAGGTGTTGACCTTCATTTTGGGGTCGATGCTCATGACATATTTTACAAATTCCAGATCCCCGAAGGGGACACGGGCTTCAATGGAGTTGGAGGCGATGCACCGGTCAGCCCGGAGAACGTCGTACATATACAGCTCGTCCACCCGCTTTTTGGCCTCCTCCTGGAATGCCTCCGGAGAGGGAGCAAAATCTGTATATTTATAACCGAACAGCTCGTCGGATATCTCGCCGGTCAGCAGTACGCGCACGTCAGTGGTCTCATGAATGGCCTTGCAGCAGAGGTACATGCCCATGCTGGCCCGGATGGTGGTGATGTCGTAGGTGCCAAGAAGGGATATGACCTCCTCCAGAGAATCCAGCACCTGCTGGCGGGTCATATATACCTCCGTGTGATCTGCGCCGATGAAGTCCGCCACCTGGCGGGCATATTTCAGGTCGATGGCGTCCTTGTCCATGCCGATGGCGAAGGTACGGATGTGCTGGCCGAGGATACGGGCGGATATGGCGCATACAAGACTGCTGTCCAGTCCGCCGGAGAGCAGGAAGCCCAGGGGAGCGTCTGCGTCCAGCCGTTTGTCGATGCCGAGAATCAGCTTTTCCCGTATGTTTTTGCAGACTGTCTCTATATCGTCAGTGACGTATTCCTCCGGCTTTACGGTAGTCAGGTCGGCGTAGCGGACAAACCGGCCGCCGGCATAATAATGGCCGGGAGGGAAGGGGTTCACATTTTCGCACAGGCCCACCAGGTTTTTGGCCTCGCTGGCAAAGACCATGCTGCCGTCCTCCATATAGCCGTAGAACAGAGGGCGGATACCGATGGGGTCGCGGGCGGCGATGATCTCATCCCGCTTGCTGTCGTATATCAGCATGGCGAACTCCGCATCCAGCATGGAGAACATCTCCAGGCCGTATTTGTGATACAGCGGCAGGATGATCTCGCAGTCCGAATCGCTGATGAAATCATATTCCTGGGCCAGCTCCGCCCGCAGGGGACGGAACAGATACAGCTCTCCGTTGCAGATGGCCATGTCCCCGTCCAGGTGGAAGGGCTGCATGCCGGCTTCGTTCAGGCCCATGATGGCCAGCCTGTGATAGCACAGCCAGCCGGAGCCTGCTTCCTCTATCCGGCTCATGTCCGGGCCGCGGGAAACTGTCTTTTCAAAGTAGGGGCGGAGCTGCTCCTCTGTCAGCGTCCGCTGGGTAAAGCCCATGATAGCACACATAAGTTATACTCTCCTGTAAGGTCAAATTAGCACAAAAAAAACAAAGGCGTACTTCTCCTGGAAGAACACCTTTGCTCTATTGCTTGATTATAGGCCCTGCAGGGACGTTTGTCAAGGATTTTTTTCGGGGATGGATTCGGCAGGCTCGCTCTCCTTCAGCCGGGAGAAGTATTTTTTATAATTTTCCCGGAACAGCCGGCGGTACTCCTCGTTGCTGGAGTGATGCAGATTGTGCAGATATTGGTGCTCCTGGCCGGAAATGGCGGTATCCTTCCGGCTGAGCATATATACCGCCAGGTCTGAGCACTGGTCGGAGATGCGCTCCATGTTCTGCAGCACGTTCTGGAATTGGATGCCGTTGAAGATGTCGCACTCGCCCCGGGTCATGCGCTCCACATGGCGCTCCTTCAGCGCTTCGATCAGGTCGTCGATGACCTCCTCCATCGGCTCCACGGTCCGGGCCAGGTTATAATCTGTTTCCTTATAGGCGCGGGTGGCAGTGGAGAGAATGTCGCTGACAGCGTCTACGGCGATGCGCAGCTCCCTCATGGCGGTGTCGGTGAAGCGGCGGTTGCTTTCCCGCACCTGGGCCATGTTGTGGGTTATATTTACAGCCAGGTCGCCGATGCGCTCGAAGCAGGTCAGAGCCTTGATCTGGAAGTTCTGGTTCTGGTTATCGGAATCCAGGGTGACATAGGGGGACACGGCAACGATATATTTATTGGAGGCGTCCGCCATCTCGTCCAGCAGATCCTCCCGCTGCTGGATGCGGGCCTCCCGCCGGGGATCGAACTCATATATCTGCTGGATGCAGGCGTCGTAGTTGTGGGTGGCTACGTCGGCCATATGGCCGATCAGGTGGGAGGCCTGGTCCAGAGCCAGGCCGGGATTGGTGATAAGGCGGTCGTCCAGCTCCCGAAGGTTCTCCAGAATGTCTGCGTCCTCCGGGTCTATGGGCTTGTCCGGCACCAGCCTTTCAGCGAGCCGGGCGAAGTTGTTGGACATGGGCAGCAGCAGCACGGCGGGTATCAGCCGGAACAGGCCATGGATATTGGCCACGCCGCCGGAGTCCAGGGACATATACCACAGCTCATCCCCGATAAGGCCCGTGCCCCGTCCGATGATCAGGACAAGACCGATCAGACATGCGGCGCAGATATTATAGATGACGTGCACCAGCACGGTGCGGGTCTGGTCTGGCTTTGCACCGATGCGGCTGACCAGAAATGTAGTCAGGCAGTCGCCGATGTTCACGCCCACGATGACCGCTACCACACCGCAGAAGCGGACGCCTACGGAGCTTGCCAGGGTCTGGAGGATACCGATAACGGCGGAGGAGCTCTGTATTACGCCGGTGACGGCAACGCCGGCCAGGAAGCCGAGAATGTAGCTGTCCTCAAAGGCCGTCAGCAGACGGCTCAGAGAATCGCCCATCTCGCTGACGGCGTCGCTCATATACATGAGTCCCATGAACAAAATGCCAAAACCCACGAAAATAGTGCCTACGTTTTTCATGGAGCTGCGCCGGTTGCTGATGAACATGATGAGCACGATGCCGACGATCAGGGCGATAGGAGCCAGGTTATCCGCGCTGAACAGATTCAGGATAGAGGTGCCTGCGTCCAGATCCATCAGGCGGATGATCTGAGCGGTGATGGCCGTGCCCACGTTCGCGCCCAGCACGATGCCGATGGACTGGCGGAAGGTGAGAAAGCCTGCGCCCACCAGACCCACGGTCAGGACGATGGTGGCAGTGGAGCTTTGTATCATGCAGGTGACGAGCATGCCCAGCAGGAAGCCCCGGACAGGCTTGTTTGTCACTTTGGCAAGGGCCGCCTTCATCGCGCCGCCGGAGCAGCTTTTCAGCCCGTCTCCCATCAGCCGCATGCCATACAGGAACATGGCTAGTCCGCCCAACAGCGCGAGGATTCTATAAAATGCTTCCATTTCGCTTTTTCTCCCTGTCTCATGTCAAACGCAGGACCGGTTAGTCACCGTTATTTAAAGGAAATTTGCAAAGGCCATACAAATTAATGATACACCCGCTTGGGGCCCGATGCAAGTAAAATTTCATCGGCTCTGACCGGGAAAGAGCGTTTTGTGGAATGTTGAAGCACGCTGCCGGGAGGAGCGGGAAATAATCTATACAAAATAGACAAAATCCGCCTTTTTGCGGGGAAAAAATTATCTTCCTCCGGAGAAAAGGGGAATTGACTTTACAATTTTCCCTTTGTTATAATAGAAGAAATTCAAGGTGTGAGTTGGCAACCGACGGAATGCGAGTGCACGCAAAGGAGCCAATTTCATTGCAATATGCCGACCGTCTGGGCAGCTCTATTCATGCGAGGGATAGGGCTGCCTTTTGTTAAAATCTTAAAAATCCATAAAAAACAGGAGAGAGGGAATTTATGAAAAAAGTAGCGATCGTTATGGGAAGCGACAGTGATCTGCCTGTTGTTGAAAAGGCGGCGGATACGCTGCGCCGCTATCAGGTGCCCTTCGAGGTGCATATTTTCTCCGCCCACCGCACCCCGGAGGAGGCCCGTGCCTTTGCCCAAGGCGCCAGGGAGGCGGGTATCGGCGTTATCATTGCCGCGGCGGGCAAGGCCGCCCATCTGGCCGGCACTCTGGCTGCCAATACCACCCTTCCCATCATTGGAATACCGCTGAAGTCCACCGTCCTTGACGGCGTTGACGCTCTGTTTTCAACAGTGCAGATGCCCTCCGGCATACCTGTGGCCACTGTTGCCATCGACGGCGCGGTCAACGCCGCCTTGTTGTCTATGGAGATACTGGCCCTGTCCGATGAAGGGCTGGCGGCGGCGCTGGAAAAAACCCGCGAGGAGGAGACGGCCCGCGTTCTGGAAAAGAACGCCGCCATAGAGGCAAAATACAATAATTAACTAAGTTAATAAAAACAAATTATTTCTAAACAAACGATATGGAGGATGCTATCATGACGAAAACGGAACAGCTTTACGAGGGCAAGGCTAAAAAGGTCTATGCCACAGAGGACCCCCAGGTGGTCATCGTCTCCTATAAGGACGACGCTACCGCCTTCAACGGCCTGAAAAAGGGTCAGATTGCCGGAAAAGGCGCCATCAACAACCGGGTGACCAACTATCTCATGCAGCTGCTGGAGAAGGAGGGCGTTCCCACCCATTTCGTGGAGGAGCTGAACGACCGGGAGACTGCGGTGAAAAAGGTGTCCATCGTGCCCCTGGAGGTCATCATCCGTAATATCTCCGCCGGCTCCTTCGCCAAGCGGTACGGCGTAGAGGAGGGCATCGTTTTCGATGAGCCCACCATCGAGTTCTCCTATAAAAACGACGATCTGGGCGATCCGCTCATCAACGAATATCACGTCCTGGCACTGAAGCTGGCCACCCGGGAGGAAATAGACCTTATCAAGGCCATGGCCTTCAAGGTAAACGACGTGCTGAAGAAATTCTTTGCCGGGGTGAACGTGGACCTGGTGGACTTCAAGCTGGAGTTCGGCAAAACGGCGGAGGGTGTCATTGTCCTGGCCGACGAGATCAGCCCGGATACCTGCCGCTTCTGGGACAGCACTACCCATGAGAAGCTGGATAAGGACCGCTTCCGCCGCGACCTGGGGAATGTGGAGGATGCCTATACGGAAATGCTCCGCCGTATCCTGGGCTGAGTTGGCCGGAAATTTGGAGAGCATGAGCAAAATACATGAAGAATGCGGCGTGCTGGGCATATTTGCCCAGGGCCGCACGCCTATCGCCGCCTCCGCCTATTACGGACTGTATGCCCTTCAGCACCGGGGGCAGGAGAGCTGCGGCATCGTGATAAACGACGATGGGCTTTTCAGCTTTTATAAGGATATAGGCCTGGTCAGCGAGGTGTTCAGCCGCTCTGTGCTGGAATCCCTGCCGGAGGGGAATATGGCCGTGGGCCATGTCCGCTACGGCACTACGGGGGGCAATGGCCGGGAAAACTGTCAGCCCATCGTGGTGAACCACATCAAGGGCCGTATGGCCCTGGCCCATAACGGCAACCTGGTGAACTCCGCAGAGCTGCGCCGGGAGCTGGAGCTGCAGGGCTCCATCTTTCACACCTCCAGCGATACGGAGGTCATCTCCTATGTGATAACCAAGGAGCGGCTCACGGCCCCCTCCATCGAGCAGGCGGTGAATCAGGCCATGTATCAGCTCAAGGGTGCCTATTCCCTGGTTATCATGTCCCCGTCCAAGCTGCTGGCTGTGCGGGATGAGCACGGCTTCCGCCCCCTGTGCTACGGCGTGCGGGAGGACGGAGCCTATGTGGTGGCCTCGGAGACCTGCGCCCTTGAGGCGGTGGGGGCGCGGTTTATCCGGGATCTGGAGCCGGGGGAAATCGTGCTGTTTTCCAAGGATGGGGTGCAGAGCATCCGGGATCACTGTGACAAGGCGCCCAAGAAGACCTGCATTTTTGAGCACATCTATTTTGCCCGGTCGGATTCCTACATCGACGGCGTGGGCGTGCATGAGGCCCGGCTGCGGGCGGGAGAGCGTCTGGCTATCCGTCATCCTGTGGAGGCGGACGTGGTCATTGGTGTGCCAGACTCAGGGCTGGATGCGGCTCTGGGCTATGCCAGAGCCTCCGGTATCCCCTATGGCGTGGGCTTTATCAAAAACCGCTATATAGGCCGCACCTTTATCTCTCCCGGCCAGACGGCCAGGGAGGATCTGGTGAAGATAAAGCTGAACCCCGTTTCCAGCGTGGTACGGGGCAAGCGGCTGGTGGTCATCGATGACTCTATCGTCCGGGGCACCACAAGCGCGCGGATCGTGGGGCTTCTGCGGGAGGCAGGGGCTAAGGAGGTGCATATGCGCATTTCGGCGCCGCCATTCCTGAATCCCTGCTATTACGGAACGGATATCGATTCACGGGAGAATCTGGTGGCCTGCCACCACACGGTGGAGGAGACGGCCCGCCTCATCGGGGCGGACAGCCTTGGCTACCTGCCGGCGGAGGATCTGTGCTATCTGCTGGGGAGCGATAAGCGGGAGGGCTATTGCGATGCCTGCTTTACAAATTGCTATCCCACGGAGATACCCGCCGAGGGCGGCAAGAGCCGCTTCGAATATAAGATAAGCGAGGGGAGAGGCAGACATGAATAACAGCTACAGCGCAAGCTATGCCGCCGCCGGGGTAGACATCACCGCCGGCTACAAGGCGGTGGAGCTGATGAAGGAGCATATCGCCCGCACGACTACGCCGGGCGTTATCGGCGGTGTGGGAGGCTTCGGCGGCCTGTTCGCCCCGGACCTGACCGGCATGACCGAACCGGTCCTGGTGTCCGGAACAGATGGCGTGGGTACAAAGCTGAAGCTGGCATTTTTGCTGGACAAGCATGATACCGTGGGCATTGACTGCGTGGCCATGTGCGTGAACGACGTTCTGTGCTGCGGTGCAAAGCCGTTGTTTTTCCTGGACTACATCGCCTGCGGCAAGAATGATCCGGCCCGCATTGCCGGTATCGTGTCCGGCGTGGCGGAGGGATGCGTCCAGGCCGGCGCCGCCCTGATCGGGGGCGAGACGGCGGAAATGCCCGGCTTCTACCCGGCGGATGAATATGATCTGGCCGGCTTTGTGGTGGGTATCGTGGACAGGAAGAAAATGCTGGATAATTCCTCCATGAAGCCGGGGGATGTTATCCTGGCGCTGCCTTCCAGCGGCGTCCACTCCAATGGGTTCTCCCTGGTACGTAAGGTATTCAATGTGGAGACGGCGGATATCAAATCCCCCTGCGCGGACCTAAACGGGGCCTCCATTGGGGAGACCCTTCTGACGCCCACGAAGATCTATATAAAGCCCATGCTGGCCCTGATGGACGTGGTCGCGGTCAAGGGTGTCAGCCATATCACCGGCGGCGGCTTTTATGAGAACACCCCCCGCAGCATCAAGGCGGGCCTGGGAGCAAAAATTGAAAAATCCGCCGTGCGGGTGCTCCCCATTTTCGACCTTATCCAAAAGACCGGGAATATCCCGGAACGGGATATGTTCAATACCTTCAATATGGGCGTGGGCATGACCGCCGTGGTGGATAAATCTGATGCGGACAGAGCCATAGAGATCCTCCGTGCCAACGGGGAGGAGGCCTATATCCTGGGCGAGCTTACGGAGAGCGATGAGCGGGTGATCCTATGCTGAAGGCCCGCGTTGCCGTTTTTGTCTCCGGCGGCGGGACGAATCTGCAGGCTATCCTGGATGCCCAGGCTGCGGGGAAAATACCCTCCGGGGAGATCGCCCTGGTGATATCCAGCAGCCCCACGGCGTACGCCCTGACGCGGGCGGAAAAGGCCGGCGTCCCCGCCGTGGTATGCTCACGGAAGGAGCTGGGGAGTCAGGAGGACTTTGAAGCCGCCATTCTGCGCCAGCTGGAGGCGTATAAGATCGATATGATCGTCCTGGCGGGCTTCATGAGCATCCTGAGCCGGGACTTCACGGACCGCTACCCGGAGCGGATGCTGAACGTTCATCCGTCCCTGATACCCGCCTTCTGCGGCCAGGGATATTACGGCCTGCGGGTGCATGAGGCGGCGCTGGCCAGGGGCGTCAAGGTCACCGGGGCCACGGTCCACTTTGTAAACGAGATACCGGACGGGGGCCGGATACTGATGCAGAAGGCCGTCCCTGTCCAGGATGGAGACACGCCGGAGAGCTTACAGCGCCGGGTCATGGAGCAGGCGGAATGGATATTGCTGCCCCAGGCGGTGGAGCTCGTCTGTGCCCAGCTTATGAAGGGAGAAGAACTATGAGTGCTGTCGATCTGTCCGCCTATCTGGGCGGAAACCCCTATGCCGGCCGGGGCATTTTCTTGGGCCGGAGCGCTGATAACAAAAACGCCGTGATCGCCTATTTTATCATGGGCCGTAGCCAGAACAGCCGGAACCGTGTCTTTGTGGAGACGGAGGACGGTATCCGCACCCAGGCCCATGACCCCTCCAAAATGGAGGACCCTAGCCTTATCATCTATCACCCGGTCCGGGTATATGAGGGAACCACCATCGTCACCAACGGCGACCAGACGGACACCATAAGGGAACATATGGCCGCCGGTCACTGCTATCGCCATGGGCTGCATACCCGGACCTTCGAGCCGGACGGGCCGAATTACACCCCCCGCATCTCCGGCGTGGTGGAGCCGGACGGCAGATACGCCCTCTCTATCCTGAAAAGCCTGGACGGAGACCCGTCCTGCTGCTGCCGGTACTTCTATGAATACGACGCGCCCAAGCCCGGAACGGGTCATATCATCCATACCTATATGGGCGATGGGAGCCCTCTGCCCTCCTTTCGGGGCGAGCCGGTGATGGCGGTCCTGACTGCCTCGGACGCAAGGTCTCTGGGGGAGGAGATATGGGCCAGTCTGAACGAGGAGAACAAGGTATCCCTGTTCGTGCAGTATATCGATCTTGCCACAGGCGAGCGGGACACCGTGCTTGTGAACAAGAACCAGTGAGGAGGAAAGGCAATGAAGGAGCTTGAACTGAAATACGGGTGCAACCCGAACCAGAAGCCGGCCTGCATCTATCTGGCAGACGGGGGAGACCTGCCCCTGACCGTGCTGAACGGCAAGCCGGGGTATATCAATTTTATGGACGCGCTGAACTCCTGGCAGCTGGTCAGCGAGCTGAAGGCCGCTACCGGCCAGTCCGCCGCCGCCAGCTTCAAGCATGTGTCTCCCGCCGGGGCGGCGCTGGGCATTCCACTGACGGAGACGGACAGGAAAATATATTTTGTGGACGAGGGGGCGGAGCTCTCTCCCATCGCCTGCGCTTACATCCGGGCCAGAGGGTCGGACAGGCTCTGCTCCTATGGAGACTGGGCGGCGCTGTCGGATGTGTGCGATGCGGCCACGGCTATGTATCTGAAAAACGAGGTCTCCGACGGCATCATCGCTCCCGGCTATACGCCGGAGGCGCTGGAGATACTCAAGACCAAGAAAAAGGGCAACTACAACGTGGTGCAGATCGACCCGGCCTATGTCCCGGCGGCAGCGGAGCATAAGGAGGTGTTCGGCATCACCTTCCGGCAGGGGCGGAACACCTATGTGCCGGACGAGGCCTCCCTGGAAAATATCGTTACCAAAAATAAGACCCTTCCCCCGGAGGCCAGGGCGGATATGCTGACGGCGCTGATCACCCTGAAATACACCCAGTCAAACTCTGTCTGCTACGTGAAAAACGGCCAGGCCATCGGCGTGGGCGCGGGTCAGCAGAGCCGCATCCACTGCACCCGGCTTGCGGGAAATAAGGCGGACAACTGGTATCTCCGTCAATGCGAGAAGGTCCTGAACCTGCCCTTCCGGGAGGGCATCCGCCGCCCGGACAGGGACAACGCCATTGATGTCTATACCTCCGATGAGTATGAGGATATCCTGGCGGACGGAATCTGGCAGCAGACCTTTACCCGCCGGCCGGAGCCCCTGACGGCGGAGGAGAAAAAAGCCTTTATCGCCACACAGTCCGGCCTGACCGTGGGCAGCGACGCCTTCTTCCCCTTCGGGGACAACGTGGAGCGGGCCAGAAAATCCGGCGTGCAGTATATCGTCCAGCCGGGGGGCAGCATCCGGGACGACAATGTGATAGAGACAGCGGACAAGTATGGGATGGTCATGGCCTTCACCGGCCTGCGGCTGTTCCACCATTGAGGAGGACGGAATGAAGCTGATGGTTATAGGCGGTGGCGGACGTGAGCACGCCGTTATCCGCAAGCTGAAGGAAGACCCCGCCGTGACGGAGATTTATGCGCTGCCAGGAAACGGCGGCATCGCACGGGATGCAGTGTGCGTGGACATCGGCGCCAAGGATATTCCCGGCATGGTGGCCTTTGCCAGGGAGCAGTCCATTGATTTTGCCGTCGTCACCCCGGACGACCCCCTGGTGCTTGGCGCTGTGGATGCGCTGGAGGCTGCGGGAATTCCCTGCTTCGGACCGGATAAAAAGGCGGCCATGATAGAGGGGAGCAAGGTCTTTTCCAAGCGCCTTATGGAAAAATACGGCATCCCCACGGCGGCCTATCAGGTGTTTACCGATCCGGCGGCGGCGCTGGACTATGTGAAAGAGGCACCGCTGCCCACTGTGATCAAGGCGGACGGCCTGGCCCTGGGGAAGGGCGTCGTCATCGCCCAGACCCGCCGGGAGGCGGAGGATGCGGTGCGCTCCATCATGGAGGATAAAAAGTTCGGGGACAGCGGCAACCAGATCGTCATAGAGGAATTTCTCACCGGGCCGGAGGTATCCGTTTTGTCCTTCACGGACGGGAACACCGTGGTGCCCATGGTCAGCTCCATGGATCACAAGCGGGCCAGGGACAACGACCAAGGCCTGAACACCGGCGGCATGGGAACCATCGCCCCGAACCCCTATTATACCCCGGACATTGCCGCGCGCTGCATGGAGGAGATCTTCAAGCCCACCATCGCGGCCATGCGGGCGGAAGGCCGTCCATTTAAGGGATGCCTGTATTTCGGCCTGATGCTGACGCCTCA
This sequence comes from Oscillospiraceae bacterium, assembly GCA_021203045.1. GTDB lineage: Bacteria > Bacillota > Clostridia > Oscillospirales > Oscillospiraceae > CAJOIG01. Next base: position 52,936 of record JAJQBY010000013.1, read on the forward strand.
GGGCCCGAAGGTGATCGAGTATAACAGCCGGTTCGGCGACCCGGAGACCCAGGTGGTGCTGCCGCTGATGGAGAGCAGCCTCCTGGAGGCCATGCTGGCCTGCCGGAACGGGACTCTGGATAAGACGGACGTCCGTTTTTCCGGCGGCTGCGCATGCTGTGTGGTCATGGCCAGCGAGGGCTACCCGGAGGCCTATGAAAAGGGCTATGAGATCACTATGGACAGCGATGTGGCGGCTCAGGTCTATATAGCCGGAGCGAAGCTGGAGGGGGACCGGCTCCTGACCAGCGGCGGCCGGGTGCTGGGCGTGACCATGACGGCCCCGACGCTGAAGCAGGCCATCGGCGCGGCCTATGAGCAGGTGGAGAAGATACACTTTCAGAATGCCTACTACCGTCATGACATCGGCAGCCGGGCCATGCGCGCGCTGGAGGGCTGAAGGATGGTCTATCGGGTATATGTAGAAAAGAAAAAGGGCACGGCCCAGGAGGCGGTGGCCCTGTATAACAGCATCCGGGATTTTCTCGGTGTGCGGGAGCTGCGTATGCTCCGGCTGCTGAACCGCTATGATCTGGAAAATATCTCCCAGGAGCTGTTTCAGAGGGCAGTGAAGACCGTTCTGTCCGAGCCGCAGCTGGACGACGTATATTATGACCTGCCGAAGGCAGCGGACGCCGTGGTGTTCGCGGTGGAATACCTGCCCGGGCAATATGACCAGCGGGCGGATTCGGCGGCCCAGTGCATCCAGATACTCTCCCAGGGAGAGTGTCCCACGGTGCGGACGGCTAAGGTCTATATGCTCTATGGCGATCTGACGGCAGAGCAGGTGGCGGCCATCCAGTCCTATGTTATCAACCCGGTGGAGAGCCGCATGGCCAGCCTGGAGACAGTGGATACCCTGGAGACGAAATATGATATCCCGGAGACCGTCGCTGTTCTGGAGGGATTCCGGGAGCTGGACAGAGAGGGCCTGGCCTGTTTTCTGGAGAAAAACGGCCTGGCCATGGATCAGGAGGACCTGCAGTGCTGTCAGGCGTATTTCCGTCAGGAGGGGCGCGACCCTACGGTGACGGAGATCCGGATGATAGACACCTATTGGTCCGATCACTGTCGGCATACCATCTTCAACACCATTATAGACGGCGTCACCTTTGAGGATGAGCATCTGCGCAGGGCCTATGAGGAGTATATGCAGGTTCGCCAGTCTCTGGGGCGGACAAAGCCGGTGACGCTGATGGATATCGGCACCATCGCCGCCAAGAGTCTGCGGGCCAGCGGCCAGCTGGATAAGCTGGACGAGTCCGAGGAGATAAATGCCTGCACGGTGAAGATGAAGGTGAATGTGGACGGGGAGGAGCAGGACTGGCTGCTGCTGTTCAAAAACGAGACCCATAACCACCCCACGGAGATCGAGCCCTTCGGCGGCGCGGCCACCTGCATCGGCGGGGCCATCCGGGACCCCCTTTCCGGGCGTAGCTATGTATATGCGGCCATGCGCGTCACCGGCGGGGCGGACCCCCTGCGTCCGGTGGAGCAGACCCTTCCCGGCAAGCTGCCCCAGCGCAAGATCGTGACTACCGCCGCGGCGGGCTATTCCTCATACGGCAACCAGATCGGCCTTGCCACCGGCATGGTGGATGAGCTGTATCATGACGGCTACGCCGCCAAGCGCATGGAGATCGGCGCGGTCATCGCCGCAGCTCCGGCGGAGAACGTGCGCCGTGAACGTCCTGCGCCGGGGGATGTGGTCATCCTTCTGGGCGGCCGGACGGGCCGTGACGGCTGCGGCGGAGCCACCGGCTCCTCCAAATCCCACGATCTCCACTCCCTGGAGACCTGCGGCGCGGAAGAAGGGCAACGCTCCGGAGGAACGGAAGCTGCAAAGGCTGTTCCGCAGTCCGGAGGCCTCCCGCCTCATCAAGCGCTGCAACGATTTTGGCGCGGGCGGCGTGTCCGTGGCAGTGGGAGAGCTGGCGGACGGGCTGGATATCGACCTGAGCCGGGTGCCCAAGAAATATGACGGGCTGGACGGCACGGAGCTTGCCATTTCCGAATCCCAGGAGCGCATGGCTGTGGTCGTCGCTCCGGAGGATGCGGAGCGTTTCTGTCGGCTCGCTGATATGGAAAATCTGGAGGCCACGGTCATCGCCACTGTGAAGGCTGACCCGCGTCTGACCATGACCTGGAACGGCAGGACCATCGTGGATATATCCCGGGCCTTCCTGGATACGAACGGGGCGGAGAAGCACATCATCGTTCATCCTGCTGCGGCAAAGCCCTGGGCCAGGGACATCCCTGCGGACTTCGAAGCGGGCTATACGGCCTTGGCCGGAGACCTGAACATCTGCTCCCGCCGGGGACTTTCCGAGCGGTTCGATTCCACCATCGGCGCGGGAACGGTACTGATGCCCTTCGGCGGCAAATATCAGCAGACCCCCATTCAGGCCATGGTGCACACTATATCCCTGGAAAAGGGGCATACGGATACCTGCTCGCTCATGAGCTGGGGCTATAACCCTGCCATCGGAGAAAAGGACCCTTACCACTCCGCTTATCTTGCGGTGGTGGAATCGGTCTCCAAGCTCATCGCTGCCGGAGCCTCCTTTGAGGATGTGTATCTGTCCTTCCAGGAATATTTTGCAAAGCCGGGTCAGGATGCCGCCCGCTGGGGCGATCCCTTCGCGGCGCTGCTGGGTGCCTTCAAGGCCCAGATGGACCTGGGGGTGGCTGCCATTGGCGGCAAGGATTCCATGTCCGGCACGTTTGAGGATCTGACCGTTCCGCCCACCCTGGTCAGCTTTGCCGTTACCACCGGGAAAACGGGGGAGATCGTCTCCAACGAATTCAAGGGCGCGGGCCATACGGTCATGCTCCTGCGTCCCCGGCGGGACAGCCGGGGCGTGCCGGAGGCGGAGAGCCTGCGGGCGCTGTTCGATACTGTCCACGCCCTGACCTCCTCCGGAAAGGCGCTGGCGGTGTATACTCCGACCTACGGCGGCGTGGCAGAGGCTGTTATGAAGATGTGCCTTGGAAACGGCATCGGCTTTGCCTATGAGCCGGATGTAACGCTGGACACGATATTTGGTTATGAATACGGCGCTTTCGTTGTGGAGCTGGCAGAAGGAGCCACAGCGGAGGGACTTGTGCTGGGGCATACCACAGAGGAGTATACGCTGTCTCATGGAATGCAGACCCTGTCCCTCAGGGAGCTTCAGCGGGTCTATGAGGACAAGCTGGAGCCGGTATATCCCTGCAACATCCTGGGGAGCGGACGGGATATCCCCGCCTTCTCCTATATGGCTGTCAGCCGTCCCGCGCCGTCGATACGGACTGCCAGGCCGAAGATTCTGATTCCCGTGTTCCCAGGTACCAACTGTGAATATGACACGGCCCGCGCCCTGGAGGATGCCGGTGCGGAGCCGGAGGTGTTCATTATCGCCAATCTCACGGCGGAGCATATCGCCCGTTCCACCGAGCGCTTTGCCCGGTCCCTGAGGACGGCCCAGGCCGTATTCCTGCCGGGCGGCTTCTCCGGGGGAGATGAGCCGGACGGCTCCGGAAAGTTCATCACCGCCTTTTTCCGCAATGACAGGGTGAAGGCCGGGGTGGAGGATATGCTGGACCGGCGGGGCGGCCTGATGGCCGGCATCTGCAACGGCTTCCAGGCGCTGATAAAGCTGGACCTGGTGCCCTATGGGAGAATCATCGACACCGATGAGGACTGCCCCACCCTGACCTTCAACACCATCGGGCGGCATCAGTCCCGCATCGTGCACACCCGCATTGCATCCAACAAATCCCCGTGGCTCGCGGCCACAGAGGTGGGGCAGGTCTATACCGTGCCTATCTCCCACGGAGAGGGGCGGTTCTTTGCCTCGGACGCACTGATCGAGGCGCTGGCGGAAAACGGCCAGATCGCTACCCAATATGTAGACCTGGAGGGCCGGCCCACCAGCGATGTGCGCTTCAATCCCAATAATTCCGCTTTCGCGGTGGAGGGCATTACCTCCCCGGATGGCCGGGTCTTCGGCAAAATGGGCCATTCCGAGCGAAAGGGGCCGGGGCTTTATAAAAACGTACCGGGGGACTACGACATCCGTATGTTCCAGTCTGCTGTAAAATATTTCAAAGAGAATTGATCACTTTATCAGGAGGAGTATAAACATGGCGCATTATTACAACGAACCGTCTCACACCTTCAGCGAATATCTGCTGATTCCCGGCTATACGTCGGAGGATTGCGTTCCCGCAAATATTTCCCTGAAAACACCGCTGGTGCGGTATCGGAAGGGGGAGGAGCCGGCGATCTCTCTGAATATCCCCCTGACCTCCGCCATCATGCAGTCCGTATCGAACGACACGCTGGCCATCGCCCTGGCCCGGGAGGGAGGCCTGTCCTTTATCTATGGCTCCCAGAGTGTGGAGGAGGAGGCTGCCATGGTAGCGCGGGTGAAAAACTATAAGTCCGGCTTTGTGGTCAGCGCCTCCAATGTGACGCCCCAGGCTACCCTGCAGGATATTCTGGATCTGAAAGCGAAAAATGGCTTCTCCACCGTGGCGGTGACGGAGGACGGCACGGCAAACGGAAAGCTCCTGGGCATCGTCACCAGCCGAGATTACCGGGTAAGCCGTATGGAGCCGTATACGCCGGTATCCCAGTTCATGACCCCCTGGGATAAGCTGGTCACGGCCCCGGAGGGCACCAGCCTCAAGGAGGCAAATGACATCATCTGGGATCACAAGCTGAACAGTCTTCCTATCGTGTCCAAGGACGGGCGTCTGCAATACTTCGTCTTCCGCAAGGACTATGCCAGCCACAAGAGCAACCCAGATGAGCTGCTGGACGACGAAAAGCGTCTGATGGTGGGCGCGGGCATCAACTCCCGGGACTACGCCACCCGCGTTCCCGCGCTGGTGGAGGCCGGGGCGGATGTGCTGTGCATCGATTCCTCGGAGGGTTATTCCTGCTGGCAGAAATATACGCTGGACTGGATTCACGAGCATTACGGCCCGAGCGTAAAGGTGGGCGCGGGCAACGTGGTGGACCGGGACGGCTTCCGGTTCCTGGCGGAATGCGGCGCGGATTTTGTGAAGGTCGGCATCGGCGGCGGCTCCATCTGCATCACCCGGGAGACTAAGGGCATCGGACGGGGGCAGGCCACCGCGCTTATCGAGGTGGCGGCGGCCCGGGACCAGTATTATAAGGAGACCGGGGTCTATGTTCCCATCTGCTCCGACGGAGGCATCGTGCACGATCACCACATCACCCTGGCGCTGGCCATGGGCGCGGACTTCATTATGCTGGGCCGGTATTTTGCCCGCTTTGACGAAAGCCCCACGCCCAAGCTGAATATCAACGGCACCTATGTGAAGGAATACTGGGGCGAGGGCTCCAACCGGGCCAGAAACTGGCAGCGCTATGACCTGGGCGGCGCGGAGACCCTCAGCTTTGAGGAGGGCGTGGACAGCTATGTCACCTACGCCGGCGGCCTCCACGAAAACGTCCAGAAAAGCCTATATAAAGTAAAATCGACTATGTGCAACTGCGGCGTCACCTCCATCCAGGCACTCCAGCAGGATGCCAAGCTGACGCTGGTATCCGCCACCAGTATCGTGGAGGGCGGCTATCATGACGTGACGCTGAAGACCACCAACCCCGTGAAATAAGAAAAAGGAGCGAGCATTATGACTGATATCGAGATTGCCCAGCAGTGTGAGATGAAGCCCATCGGCCAGATTGCCCAGACGGCCGGAATAGAGGAGAAATATCTGGAACCCTATGGCCGCTACAAGGCCAAGGTGGACTATGCCCTCCTGCGGGAGAGCAAGCGCCCGGATGGCAAGCTGGTGCTGGTGACTGCCATTACCCCTACCCCCGCGGGGGAGGGGAAGACTACCACCACCATCGGCCTGGCGGACGGACTGCGTCGTATCGGTCAGAATGTGATGGTAGCTCTGCGGGAGCCGTCCCTGGGGCCGGTGTTCGGCATCAAGGGCGGGGCCGCCGGCGGCGGCTATGCCCAGGTGGTGCCGATGGAGGATATAAACCTCCACTTCACTGGGGATTTCCACGCCATCGGCGCGGCGAACAACCTGCTGGCCGCCATGCTGGATAACCACATCTATCAGGGCAACGCCCTCAATATCGATCCCAAGACCATCACCTGGAAGCGCTGCGTGGATATGAACGACCGGCAGCTCCGCCATGTGATAGACGGCATCGGTGGCCGGGTGAACGGCGTGCCGCGGGAGGATGGCTACGATATCACTGTGGCCACGGAGATCATGGCCGTATTCTGCCTGGCAGATTCCATCACGGACCTGAAGGCCCGGCTGGGCCGTATCGTGGTGGCCTATACCTATGATGGCAAGCCCGTCACGGCCGCAGACCTAAAGGCTGTGGGGGCCATGGCCGCGCTGCTGAAGGATGCGCTGAAGCCCAACTTGGTGCAGACTCTGGAGGGAACTCCTGCCCTTGTCCACGGCGGTCCCTTCGCCAATATCGCCCACGGGTGCAACTCTGTGCTGGCCACCCGTATGGCCCTGCGCCTGGGAGATATTGCCGTGACGGAGGCAGGCTTCGGCGCTGACCTGGGCGCGGAAAAATTCCTGGATATAAAGTGCCGTTATGCGGGCCTGAAGCCCAGCGCAGTAGTCATCGTGGCCACTATCCGGGCGCTGAAGATGCACGGCGGCAAGGCCAAATCCGATCTGGGCAGCGAGGATCTGGCGGCCCTTGAAAAGGGTATTCCCAACCTGCTGCGCCATGTGTCCAATATTAAAAATGTATACGGTCTTCCGGCTGTGGTGGCGGTGAACCGTTTCCCCACCGATACGGACGCCGAGGTGGAGCTTATCATCCGCCGCTGCAAGGAGCTGGGCGTGAACGTGGTGCTGTCCGACGTGTGGGCCAAGGGCGGCGAAGGAGGCGAGGCCCTGGCGCGGGAGGTGCTGCGCCTGTGCGACGAGCCCTCCGATTTCCGGTTCAGCTATGAGCTTTCCGATACCCTGGAGGAGAAAATAGAGAAGGTCGTCACGAAGGTCTACGGCGGCGCGGGCGTTGCCTTTACGGACAGCGCCAGAAAGCAGCTGGCCCGTCTGACGGAGCTGGGCTTTGGCGGCCTGCCGGTGTGCATCGCAAAAACGCAGTACAGCTTCTCTGACGATCCCTCTCTACTGGGGGCTCCGGAGGGCTTCACTGTAACGGTAAAGGAGGTCAAGGTCTCCGCCGGAGCCGGCTTTGTAGTCGTTCTGACCGGCGATATCATGACCATGCCCGGCCTGCCGAAGGTCCCTGCGGCAGAGAAAATAGACGTAGACGAAAACGGTGTGATCTCCGGGCTGTTCTAAAGGACCGGACAGGGTCATCGTGCTGTGTGGAGCACGGGGGAGATATGAAGTCAATTCGCAAGATCTATAAGATCGGTAAGGGGCCGTCCAGCTCTCATACCATTGGTCCTGAATGCGCGGCGCGGCTGTTCCGGGAACGGTACCCATCCGCCGGGCGTGTTACCGTGTCGCTGTTCGGGTCGCTCAGCAAAACAGGACGGGGTCATGGTACTGACCGCGTCCTGCGCGAGGTGTTTGCACCTGTTGAAACAGAGGTCGTTTTCCGGGATGATATGCCGGAAAATGTCCGGCACCCGAACACCCTGTATTTTGAGGCGTGGAGGGACGATGTGCGCCTGGGCAGCCTGTGGGCCGAGTCCGTTGGCGGCGGGGATATCCGCATTCCAGGAGAGCCGGAGCCGGAGGCTGATGAGGAGATATATCCGGAGAACTCCTTTGCCGAGATCGAGCAGCAGTGCCGTCTTTGGAACTGCTCGCTGGACGAATATGTGGAGGCGAACGAAGGCCCGGAGATATGGGACTTCCTCGAAGAAATATGGCAGGCCATGAACCGCTCTATCCGGGAGGGGCTGTCTGCCGAGGGCATTCTTCCCGGCGGACTGAACGTGGCCCGCAAGGCAAGGCTCCTCTATGAGGAGCCGGCGCCGGATGAATCCCCAGAGCTGCAGCAGGTCCGCCTTGTCTCGGCTTATGCCTTTGCCGTGTGCGAGCAGAATGCGGACTGCGGCGACATCGTGACCGCGCCGACCTGCGGAGCCTGCGGGATTCTGCCGGCGGTCCTGCGATATATGCAGGATCGCCATGGACTTACAGACGCGCAGACCATCCGCGCCCTGGGGGTGGCGGGACTGTTTGGGAACCTTATCAAGCACAACGCCTCCATTTCCGGTGCGGAGTGCGGCTGTCAGGCGGAGGTCGGCGCTGCCTGTTCCATGGCCGCCGCAGCGGCGGCCCAGCTAATGGGGCTGAGCACCCATCAGATTCAATATGCCGCTGAGATCGCCATGGAGCACCATCTCGGCCTCACCTGCGACCCGATCTGTGGGCTCGTGCAGGTGCCCTGTATCGAGCGAAATGCGGTGGCGGCTATGCGGGCCATCAATGCTTGCAATCTGGCCTATTACCTCCATGATACCCAGCGCATTTCCTTTGACATGGTGGTCAAAACCATGTATGAGACCGGCATCAGCATGAACCGGCGATTCCGGGAGACCTCAGAGGGAGGTCTGGCGAAAATGTTCAGCCGCCGCCGGCTGCAATAGCCGGCGAAGGGCCGGGGCCGTTTACGGGACACAGGTTATGCTGTTATACCGGGTCCCCGGGTTGATTTTATAGATTTATCATGGCTATGCAGCGCGGTCCAGCTGTTCCATATATTCCAGCACCGGCTGAAGAATGGATTCCACGGCGTCCGCCTGGGTGAAGGCGGTCAGGCCGCATTCCTCCAGAACGGTGAGATAGCCCTCCCCGTAGGCACCCTTGTCCAGCACGGCCATGTATACGTCCACCCCGGCCTGAAAATCCTCCCGGGTGAGCTGCCAGATCTGCAGAGCGGCCAGGGAGGAGGCCGCGTAGCTGATATAGTACAGAGGACTCTCATAATTGTGGGCGACATACATCCAATAGTAATCCACGTCCAGCGGCTCATATACGCCGTATTCCTCGCAGATGGAGCAGAACAGCCGGTTGATGTCCTCCAGCGTCATATCCGGGTCCGCATATACCTCTCGCTGAAACTCGTCATAGATGCAGCCCTCGATGACGCACAGAAGCTGATTGCCAAGCTCGATGAACCGGGCGGTGTCTGCGCCGGAGGTGTAGATATCATCATAAAATGCGGTGAAAAGCACCTCCAGGCCGTTGGAGTGTATCTCAAACAGGTCGTAGCTTCCGATATCAGCCAGATAGTCATAGTCCTGATTCAGATAGGCGTCTGCAAAGTGACCGAATTCGTGGGTCATGGTGCCCAGGTCATAGCAGTCCCCGGCCAGCGTGGCAAAGATGAAGGGGCTGTTATACAGACTGATGGTGGTGGTGAAGGCCCCGGAGATCCGGTTCGCATCGAAGGCGGTATCATATAGACCATATTCTCTCATATAGCGCAGAGCCTCGGCCAGAGAATCGTCTATCTCACCCATATACTGCTCCATAACAGTCAGTAGCTCCTCTGCGTTCATAACAGGGGTCACGCTGTCATATTCATACCACAGATCAGAGTAATACAGTCCATAGTAGATGTTATAAAATTCCTGGGCGATAGGCTTTACCGCGTCGCACAGGGATTGCGCATCTATAGCGGAATAATCCCGGCCATAGCCAAGCTCATAAATATAATCCGTATAGCTGTCATATCCGGCAAGCTCCGCCTGCTCTGCCCGCAGCTGCACCAGCTCAACATAGAGGGGGCCGACCAGGTCGTTCATGGCCGCCATCAGGCCGTAATAGACTTCCACATAGCCGTCATAGTCCCTATAATACAGGCTGTCCCCCCGATAGCCCTCCAGCATGTCCCAGGTCCAGATCTCGCCCAGGTAGGAATAGGTGACGTCTGCCTCCTGATTCATCAGCTCATAATACTGGTTTATCAGCTCGGATTCTCTGGTGTAAAGCGCAGCCTCCCGGTCGGTCATGTCCTGATAGTCGGCGTACATGGCGGCGGCGCTTTCGCCTATATAGGCGGCGAAGGCCTCACCGCAGGGGCTTTCCAGCACCTGCCGCCCGGCGATGCACAAAGCGTCTCCCATCTCTGCCAGCAGCGAGTCGCAGTAGACGCTTTCCTCCGACCAGTACTCGTCCGTCACATCGGCGCAGTATTGGATATAGGCCAGCGTTCCCATGGTGTCTGCGGTGAGATAGGCGGTGTAAACGCTGTCATACAGCGCCAGAACGCCGTCGCTGTCCCCGCTTTCCGCCAGGGCGGTCATTTGCTCCAGACTGTCATAATAATCTGCGGGATCGTAATGGGTGTATTCCATATCCTCATAGGCAGTACCATCCCGGACGGTCGTTGTAAGGCCGTCTGCCTGCGCCTCGGCACCGCTGGCCTCATCCTTTTTCATCTCCGTCTCGACGGTAACGGAAGCGGACATGGCAGCGGTGTCGCCGTATTTGAGAAACGAGCCGTAGCCGGTAAGATTCAGAGCCAGCAGAATAGCCATGATAAAGCTGATGATAATGCGCATAGGAGTACCTCTTTTAAGAAATTGACAAGAAAATTGGTAAGTTAATCTTAGCATAACCAGTTGAAAAAGAAAAGACGATTTGCTATAATTTAAACCATGAACACGAAACCTGATAAACAGAATATTATCAGCTTCTCCCTGATGGGGCCGGAGAGCGGCGCGCCCTGCCTGGTGGATTCCAATGACGGGCGGATAACGCGGATACGTCCCTATTTCTATGACAAGGAGTACACGGATAAATACTGCAATCCCTGGAAGATGGAGGCCAGAGACTCCACGTTTCAGGCTCCGGACAGAGTGACCATAACGCCCTTCGGACTGGGGTACAAGAGCCGGGTCTATTCGCCGAACCGTATCCTTTATCCCATGAAGCGGGCCGACTGGGACCCCCATGGGGAGCGCCACCCGGAAAATCGGGGAAAGTCAAAATATGTCCGTATCAGCTGGGATGAGGCCACCCAGATCGTAGCCGATGAGCTGAAGCGGATGAAGGAGACCTATGGTCCGGAGGCGGTGCTGTGTGAGGCGGATATGCACGGGGAGGGGAAAAACGTCTCCCCGGCCCACGGCTGCCCCAACCGGCTGCTGTCCCTGATGGGAGGGTATACCCTGCAAATGCGGAACCCGGATTCCTGGGAGGGCTGGTTCTGGGGGGCGAAATACGTCTGGGGCTGCGAGCCGGTGGGTGAGATGGCCCCCCAGGCAAACCTGTTCCCGGATATCGCCAAGCACTCTACCATGCTGCTGTTCTGGGGCTGTGACCCGGAGACCACCCCGCTGGGTGTGGTCAGCCATATGCCCAGCCGCCTGTGCTACTGGCTGGGGGATATCGGCCTGAGCCAGATCTATATCTGCCCCGATTTGAATTACGGCGCGGCTGTCCATGCTGACAAGTGGATACCCATTTTGCCCAATACGGATGCAGCGCTGCAGCTTGCAATCGCCTATGTCTGGCTGACAGAGGACCTGTATGACAAGGAGTACATTGCCAGCCATTCCTATGGCTTCGATAAATTTGCGGATTATGTCCTGGGCAGGGAGGATGGAGAACCCAAAACGCCTGCCTGGGCTTCAGAGAAATGCGGTGTGAAGGAGTGGACCATCAAGGCCCTAGCCCGGAAGTGGGCCAAGGAGACGGTGTCTATCCTCCACGGCAACGGCGGCCCCATGATACGCGGCCCCTACGCCACGGAGCCGGCCCGCCTGGAGGTCATGCTTCTGGGGATGCAGGGCCTTGGCCGGCCCGGGGTTCATCAGGCCAAGGTGCTGGAATGGAGCCTGTGGAACCGGGATTATCCTGTTCCTTACCAGGGAAAATTCGTGCCCAAGATCACCCAGATCGCCGACCCGCTCCGCCCGGTGGACGGAGATGTTGACCCGAAGGTCAATATGAACCGCTTCTGCCTTACAGAGGAGCAGAAGAAGCGGGCGCCGGAGCTTGTGAAGCTGTTCACCCAGCTCCCCGCGCCGAAGCAGTTCATTCCCCGCGTGCTGATACATGAGGCTATTCTGAACGGCCATGCGGAGTGGCGGGGTCTGCAATGCTTCTCCTCCAGTCAGCAGCCGGATAAGAATAACTTCCGCCAGCCCACCCAGCAATATCAGTTCGAGGAGATGCAGTATCCCCGGCCCGGCCTGAGCCAGGTGCACATGATATGGACGGACGCCCCCTGTCAGGTGACATGCTGGAACGATGGGAACAAGTCGGCGGACGCATTCCGCCATCCGTCCATCGAGACTATCGTGGCCCAGCACCCGTGGCTGGAAAACGACTGCTATTTTGCGGATATTATCTTTCCCGTGTGTACCAAGCACGAGCTGGAGGATATCGGAAACGATATGTCCTCCGGAAACTTCACATCTATCTATCTGGAGCATAAGTGTATCGAACCGAGAGGGGAGAGCGTGTCGGATTTCGACGTGTGCGCCCGGGTGGCGGAGAAGCTGGGGCCTGAGTATTACGACGCCTATACGGACAATATGTCCGATGAGGACAGGGTGCGCTTTTTCTATAAAGCCACTGGCTGCGAGGACTATATGAGCTGGGAGGAGTTCCAGCAGAGGAAGATTTTTGTTGTTCCCTGCAAGACCCAGGAGGAGCTGGACGCCATCCCTGCCGGGCTTCTGAAATTCTACGAGGACCCGGACAATAACCCCCTGACCACGCCCACCGGCAAGCTGGAATACAGCGCCACCCTTCTGGAGGAAAAGCTGCCGGATGACCAGGAGCGTCCCCCAGTGCCCCATTGGGTGGAATCCGGCGTGTTCCATGACGAGCGCGTAAGCTCTGAGCGGGCGAGGCATTATCCTATTTTGTGTATGTCCAATCATGGCCGCTGGCGGATGCACGCCCAGTGCGACGATATCGTCTGGAACCGGGAGGTCCCGACTATGAAGATACGGGGCTTCGACGGTTATCAATATGAACCGGTCTGGCTCCATCCTACGGAGGCGGAAAAGCGGGGCATAAAGCACGGGGATGTGGTGAAGGTCTTCAACGAGCGGGGCATCGTTCTCTGCGGGGCCCATGTAACAGAACGTATTATCCCCGGGGCCTGCTCCGTAGACCATGGGGCGCGGCTCGATCCCATCATCCCCGGCTGGCTCGACCGCGGCGGGGCCATCAACACCATCACTCCGGAGAATACCACCAGCAAAAATGCCACCGGCATGGCCGTTTCCGGCTTTTTGGTGGAGATAGAAAAGGTGACGGATGAGGAATGGGCGGCCTGGCGGCGGGATTACCCCGAGGCTTTTGCCCGCAAGATAGACCCGGATGCAGGCGTATGTCTGGCCGGGTGGATGATAGACCCCGAGGAGGCATAAGTCCCCGGGGACGGAGAGAGCAATGAGCAAGATATTTGTGGTGGACATCGCCCGGTGCTCCGGGTGCTATAACTGCCAGCTGGCCTGCAAGGACGAGCACGCGGAAAACGACTGGCTCCCCTATGCGGCGGCTCAGCCCCTGACGGGACAGTTCTGGTGCCGGGTGGAGGATCATGTCCACGGCACCATACCAAAGGTAAAGATACATTATGAATCCCAGCTCTGCCGCCACTGCGAAAATGCGGCCTGCATGAACGCCTGCCCTGCGGGGGCTATATACCGGCGGGAGGCGGAGGGCTTTGTGCTGATAGACCCGGCCAAATGTACCGGCTGCCGGGCCTGCGTGTCGGCCTGCCCTTATGGAATGGTATATTTTAATGAGCAGCGGAATATCGCCCAGAAATGCACCGGCTGCGCCCATCTTCTCGATGGGGGCTATACTCAGCCCCGCTGTGTGGAGGCCTGCCCCACGGATGCGCTGCGCATCGTGGACGGGGAGCCGGTGAATGGGGAGCGGGTGATCTATAAAAACCGTCCTGGACGATTTATCGGTGGTCTTGTCTATGATCCGGAGGAAAAGGAGGTCGTCATCGGTGCGGAATGTACTCTGTCCGACGGACGTATCACACTGACCGATGACTTCGGTGATTTCTGGTTCCATGACCTTCCGGCAGGACGATACGACCTGACCATCCAGGCGGAGGGCTTTGCCGCCAAGGTGTTTCAGGCAGTCTCCACAGAGGAACAGGATGTGAACCTGGGAGATATACCGCTGGAACGGGCAAAATAAGTAGATACCCTTGTCGTACGCAGGCATGCTCCCAGCGTATCAGGACAATAAAGAAAAATAGCTCCGACCGCAAAATGAAGTGCGGTCGGAGCATTGTTTTCTTGCGTAATCAGCTTGCTCAGTTGCCTCGGGGCCGGCATTACTCTGCCAGCAGCTCCTGTGTCAGCCGCTGGGCCTCTGCATAGACGCGTTCGGGGTCCTCGCCCACGAGGAATTCTCCGTTTTCATACAGCACCCTGCCGGCGACCATGGTCAGGCGGACGTTAGAGGGATTGCCGGAGTAGATCAGATTCTTCAGGATGTTGTTCACCGGCTGCATATTGGGCCGGTGCAGGTCGATGACGATCATATCCGCCTGGCGGCCGGGTGCGATGCTGTCGCAGTCGTGCAGACCCATGGCCCGCGCACCGCCGGCGGTGGCCGCATCCAGTATCAGGGCCGGGTCGCCGGCGGCGGCGTCCTTTTCCTCAAGCTTGGCCAGGATGTTGACAAGATACATTTCCCGGAAGAAGTCCAGGGCGTTGTTGGAGGCGGGGCCGTCCGTGCCGATGGCAAGCTTTACGCCCTTGTCCACCATCCGGCGCAGAGGAGCCACACCGCTGGCCAGCTTTCCGTTGGAGCATGGGTTCAGCACCGCGTACAGGCCCCGGCGGGCAAAGATGTCCAGGTCGTCGTCCGTCATCCATACGCAGTGGTAGCCGCCGCCGCCGTAGTCGTAGAGACCGCAGTTTTCAAACAGCTGGGTAGGAGTGACGCCGTACCGCTGGACGCAGCCCTGTACCTCGGAGGCGGTCTCGGAGTTGTGGCACCATACGGGGGCCTTCAAATCGTGGGCGGCCTGGGCGACATACTTGAACATATCCAGACTGCCGGTGTATTCTGCATGAAAGCCGAGCTGATAGCTGATCAGCGGGCTCATGTGGTTGTATTTTTCATAGTTCGCGTATATCCGCTCCCAGTTGTCTCCGGCAGAAAGGGATTCGCACAGCACCACCTGGAAGCCCCACTCTGCGGCGATGCGGGTGAATTCCTCCGTATAGTAGTACATATCGAAGCAGGCGGTGATGCCGTTTGCCAGATATTCCAGCATGGCCACCTTGGTGAACGCGCCCAGGCGCTCAGCGTTCAGCTTGGCCTCCTGGGGGAATATCTGCTGGGTCAGCCAATCCTGCAGGGGCAGGTCGTCCGCCAGAGAGCGGAGAAAGGTCATGCCGGAGTGGGTGTGGGCGTTTTTGAAGCTGGGCATCAGCAGATCGCCCTTCAGGTCTATCTGCCGGTCAAAGGCAGGGGCGTCCGGTTTTGCGGGGCCCACATAGGAGATGTGGTCTCCCTCTACCCATACCTCGTTTTCCGTGATCGTGCTGCCCTCCAGCACGCGTCCATTATAAAAGCGAATCATTTGGTCTCCTCCTTATTGCCGAACAGGGCGGCAAGCTGCCCTTCATAGGGCGGATAAAGTACGCCCTTTTCCGTTACGATGGCGGTGATGAGCGTGTGGTCTGTCACATCGAAGGCGGGGTTCCAGCACTTTACCCCTGCCGGGGCCATAGGCTGCGCATACCACTTGGAGCGTATTTCCTCCCCGTCCCGGTATTCGATAGGGATATCCGCGCCGGTGGCGCAAGACAGGTCGATGGTGGAGGAGGGGAGCAGGATATACACCGGCACACCGAAGTGCTTTGCAAGGATGGCCGCGCCTATAGTGCCGATCTTGTTGGCGGCGTCCCCGTTTGCGGCCATGCGGTCGCAGCCGGCCAGCACGGCCTGTATCTTCCCCTGCTGCATGGCCAGGGCGGCCATATTGTCGCAGATGAGAGTGCAGTCTATCCCGGCGTTCTGAAGCTCCCAGGCGGTCAGCCGCGCGCCCTGGAGCAGGGGGCGGGTCTCGTCTGCATAGGCCTTTATGTCCATGCCCTGTTCCGCTGCCAGCATGAGAGGTCCCAGGCCTGTGCCGTATTCCGAGGTGGCCAGCGGCCCGGCATTGCAGTGGGTCAGTACGGTGTCTCCCGGATGGAGCAGGCTCAGTCCTGCCTCCGCAATGGCCCTGCACATGGCGATATCCTCCCGGTGGATAGCGATGGCCTCCGCCCGCAGGGCGGAGAGGATATCTTTTGTTGGCTGGCCCTGCATGGCGTAGGCCAGGGAACGCATGCGCTCTGTCTGGCAGGCCAGGTTCACCGCCGTGGGACGGCTGGAAATGAGATAATCGCAGTCGCGGTCCAGGGCTTCAAAAAAGTCTGCCGGCTCGTATCGCTCCGCCAGTACATATACGGCGTAGGCCGCAAATATGCCGATGGCCGGAGCGCCCCGCACCCGCAGGGAGTGGATGGCCTCATACATCTCCTCCCGCGTCCGCAGATCGAGGTATACAAGCTCCCCCGGAAGCCGGGTCTGGTCGATGATACGCACCGCGCCGTCTGCCAGGGAGACGTTTTGCACGCGGTCGCTCATAGCGGTATTTTATCCATGACGGGGATGGCGGCCCGCACCAGGGCGGAGAAGCGCTCGCCCATCAGGTTTCCGGCCTCCACCACCTCCTGGTGGGACAGGGCGTGCCGGGAGATGCCGGCGCCCTTGTTGGTGATGCAGGAAACGCCGCACACCCGCAGGCCCATGTGCCGCGCGGCCACAGCCTCGCAGGCGGTGGACATTCCCACGGCGCTACCGCCCATCCGTCCCAGCAGGCGCACCTCGGTGGGCGTTTCAAAGCTGGGGCCGGTGAGCTGGACATATACCCCGTCCGTCAGGGGAATGCCCAGGCTGTCCGCTGTGTCGTGCAGGGTCTGCCGCAGGGCGGGATCGTATACGGCGCTCATGTCCGGAAACCGGGGGCCGAGCTCGTCCAGATTCGGCCCGATCAGAGGATTCGGGTAGTTTATCATGATGTGGTCGGTGATGACCATGAGGGAGGGCGTCTCCATCTCCGGGTCAAGGCCGCCGGCGGCGTTGGTGAGAAACAGGGTCTTAGCGCCCAGAAGGCCCATAACCCGGGTGGGAAGGACCACATCATGGATGTCGAAGCCCTCATAATAGTGAACCCGGCCCTGCATGCACACCACAGGCACATCGCCGATATAGCCGAATAAATACCGGCCCTGGTGACCGGGCACCGTGGACACGGGGAAATCCGGCAGGTCCTTATAGTCCACCGCCGCCCGCACGTCCATGGTCTCTGCCAGAGGACCGAGACCGGAGCCCAGTATCAGCGCCAGCCGTGGCTGAAAGCCTCCGGATAACTCCGCTGCCTTATTCCGGCAGCGGAGCAGCTTTTCATAATATCCATCCATCATTTCAGTGACCTCCCATCGTCTGACCGAAATCCCCGCCGCCGGAAAGCCCGTCCCGGCGGAGCATATTTTCTATAACACTCACATCGCCTGCAATATCCATGGCCTCCGCCCGGTACAGCTTGTCGAGCTGCTTTTCATATCCGGCGACCAGGGTGTCTGCGATGCCCTCGATGTCCGATTTTGCCTTTGCCATATTCTCCCCGGTCACGCCCTGGGCCTCTATGCGGGCATAGGAGTCCAGCAGCTTCAGGGTGGTGGGAAGATAATAGCTCATGAATCGCTCGATCTGGGGCTTTTTCTCCGGATGCGCCTCTACCTCTGCGAAAATGGATTCGGTCAGGGCCTGCATCCGGCGGATTTTTTCGCTCATGACCTCGTCCTCTATCTCCTCATCCGCGTGGCGCAGGCGCTCCACATACTGCTCATATTCCGTCTGGCTGGCCTGGCGGGCCTGTTCCTCCCGTGCGGATTTGGCCTCATCCTCCCGGCGGTATACATCCCGTATCTCCTCCGGCCGGATGACCAGCAGGCCCCGCTGGTGGTCGATATAAGCCTGAGGGCCGAAAAAGCCCCGGTCTATCATCTCCGAGAGGAGCTTTTCGCCCTCCACGTCCTTCAGGCCGAGGGTCCGGATGACATCGACGATGCGGACGACGCCGTTCGCGCCCGTGACGGCCTGCACCTGGCGGAACTGCGCCTCCTTCTTCCGGCCCATATGGGCGGAGAACAGCAGCGCTCCGCCGCCCAGAACCACGGCGATGGAGGTCAGAATGGTCCAGGCGCTGTAGGCGTCCAGCAGACATATAACGCCAAAGGCGGCCAGAATCCAGCCGAACACACGCTTCGGCCTGTTGCCGGCGTCTGCATGGCGGATACCGTCTGTTCCGCTCCCGGGCTGAGACGCCTTCTGGCCGGACTGCGTGCTCTGCCGGGGCTGAGCGGACTGCTGCCGGGTATACTGTCCCTGCCCGGCGGAATGGCTCTGGCCCGTGATGGTCCGGAGGATGCCTCCCGTGATATCCGCCCCCACGGACTTGCATATGGTCAGTATCAGCCCCACAGGGAAGCGGGCGAAGATAAGCCCCACATCGATGACCCAGGCCAGGATGTCAATCACATCGTTATTCTGGCGGTTCGGCGGAGGAGTGTTCGGCCCCGGCCCCGGCGAGCGGGTGTCGTAGCTGTTGTCAGAACGGTAATTGTTGGAATTGTAATCGTTGTTATTCATAATGTGTTCATTGTATCACAACCGAAGGAAAAGGAAAAGGCCCAAAAGCGATAAAATCAGGCGGATATCGGCTGTTATCCCCATAGCAAGCCCCGCCGCATCTATAGATGCGACGGGGAGAAATTTGATAAAACGCTATTCGCCGGCAAAAATGTTTTCGTAATCCTGTTTTTGGTGATAAATTCCGTCTATTATGGCGGTCTTTCCATCTATGCGATACAGCATGACATATTGGTGCCGCTTGAAGCCGATAATACGGTAGCCAAAATCTCTTAATTTTGGGTGCCTGCAATATGGAAGACTTCCGGCTACAGAGGATAGCTGCGCCACGGTTTCCATTGCGTCCTGATACACACTTTTGGCAGCAATATCATTTAAAAGTGTATGAGAGATATAGCTGACGCAGTTTTGCAGTTGCGTTCGTGCCTTGAAGGTAAAAACGACTTCAAATGAATCCATGGCTTATTCCTATCTCTTTAAAAACATCCTCTGCGGAGATATACTCACCCCGGCTTGCCTGATCGCGAGATTCTGCTAAGTCTGCCAGAATTTGTTCCGCTGACAGCGGAACAAACGGATCGGGCGGGGAGGCAATCAGGAGGGAACGGGCAAACTCCATCACCTTGATCTGAGAATCCTCCGGCATCAGCTCCATCATGGATACAGTGGATTCTATCGTACTCATAGAAACACCTCCTTTTGCAACGGCTCTGCTCTTTATGGTCCTTATTATATACAATGAAGCACGCAAAATCAAGCGGCCCTGGGCTCAGTTCAGCTCTGCTGTCCAGGTGCTCT
Organism: Oscillospiraceae bacterium; assembly: GCA_021203045.1. GTDB lineage: Bacteria > Bacillota > Clostridia > Oscillospirales > Oscillospiraceae > CAJOIG01. The sequence continues at coordinate 72,400 of JAJQBY010000013.1, forward strand.
GATGGACGGCGCCACCGTCCAGGCCGGTCAGGTCGGACTGGCAGGAGAGCTCCTCGATGATTCCGTCCCGGGAGGGGAGGGCGCTCCATGGCTCTATGCAGACGAAGGGCGCGGCCGTCCCCGGGGGATGCCAGAAGCCGATATACATGAAGTCCGGGCAGCGGACGGTCACGCTCCGGCCGCCCCGATCGCTTGCCAGAGTGACTGCCTTCGGCGCATGCTTCAGTATCACGGCGTCGTGATCGAACAGGTCGTGGTGGAGCGGTATCCGCCGGTCGTTTTCCAGCGGATAGAGCGTATCATGCCCGGTCAGGAAGCAGGCGTCGCTGAAGCCCACACGATATGGGTGAGACGGCCGGTCGAATTCAAGGTAATAGTCCTCAAAGGACAGCCCATCCTCCAGGGGGACGCGGAAGCCGGGGTGCCCGCCCAGGGCGAAATACATACGGCTGCTGCCGGTGTTTTCCACCGAGGCGGTGACGGCCAGCGTCCGGCCCCGGAGGGTATAGGCGATGCGGTAGATGAAATCAAAGGGATACTGAGCCCTGGTCTTCTCGCTGCTCTCCAGGCGAAAGGCCATGCTGTCCCCGGCGGAGGACAGCTCCGGCGTCAGGGTATGATACTTGACAAGGCCGTGCCGCCTCATGTGATAGGGCTGCCCCTCCAGGGTGAAGGTCTCGTCCGTCAGGCGGGCGATGTAAGGAAAGAGATTGGGGGCTCTGCCCGCCCAGAAGGCCGGGTCTCCCTGCCAGAGATATTCTGTGCCGTCCCTGCCCCGGATGGACTGAAGCTCGCCTCCCGCATCGCTGGCGGAGACGGTCAGATATTCGTTTTTTATGGTGTAGATCATAGTCATCCCTCACTTTGGGCCTATGATATCGTGCAGGGAGGTCCCCTGTCAAGAGGACAAGGCGGAATGGCGCGGTTCTGCGATAAAAGCATAACCACAGAATAACAATTCTGCGGTTAATCAAAAGCAAAAAAAGGCTCTTAGCCTGAACATTATAAACATTATACGCCTATTCGTAAGCAAAGGCAAGCTTTTTCGCATAATAATCCGTTAAAATTTTTGTATGGAATCATAAGAAGAAAATAGGCTTTACAGTATTGTATCAGAATTGTTATTCTGATGTTAATTAGAACGACAACACCATTTTTAAGGAGGACAATGAAATGAGCAAACGGTTGATAAGCCTTTTGCTGGTCGTAGTTCTGGTTCTGTCCCTGTCCCTGGCGGGGGTTTCGTCGGCATTTGCCACGGAGCCGTCGGAGGGGGACGAGTCCAGCACTGCGGAGGAATCAGCTGCGGAAGCCGCGGAGGAGCCTGCGGCGGAAGACTCCACGGAGGAGCCTGTCGAGGAGGAATCGGAAGCGGAGGAGGAAGCCGCTGAGGAAGCTTCCGAGGACGAGGCGGAGGAGCCTGCTGAGGAGGTCGTTACAGAGCCTGCTGAGGAGGAAATCACTGAGGAGCCTGCCGAGGAAGAGTCTTTCGTAATGGGAGCGAGTTTTGCTGGAAATAATGCGGCTACGATTGCCGAGGAAGACGATGACTCACAAGATGGAGACGAAATAACGTATTACACTGTAACGCAATACGAAACCCTTAATTTGGCCGGGCAAGAATACTCCACTTCGGCAAAGGAAGGGGATTATACTAGCACCTGGGAATACAGTAGTATGAACGGACGGTATTCAACCTGCGACCCAAGCATTGCCGTTGTCCAATATGATACTGGTGAAGTGTATGGGGTAAGTCCCGGTACGACAATCATTTATTATTATATATTTGCGTATGATCGCACAGAAAAGACATATTATTGGGAAAGGTATAGTTATTACGTGACCGTGACAGCGGCGGAAGATGTAACTATTGATGTTCCTATTACAATTTCAGGCTCTAGTATGACAAGCGATATAAAGAGCGAGATTACAAATCTGGAAGATGGAACAACGTTGACGCTGACGCCTGAAGAACAATATACGTTTACAAAGCCCATCACAAACGATATGATAGCAGATGAAAATGAAAATGCCGCTATGCCATACATTTATGTGTATGAAGGCGACACGATTATCGGTAAATGGACATTGTCGTATGTGAGATACACATATGGACCCACCAATACCGATCCATATTATACCCAATATAACATAAATAGTGAATTTGACTGGGATACTGCTGTTTATACCGCTCAATTTCCGGCAGTTAGAGTTGGGTATTATACTGGATCTGGATACGCGAACGGAGCCGATGAAGGTTATACTACTTCTGTAACAAAGGTGTCTCCGAAAATAAGTTATTATTGGACATACGAGCAAATAGACCCTCACACCGTGACCTATGATTTTAATACAAGTGCTCTTAATGGCGCAAATCTTTACGGTGTGTGGGATAGCACTAACACTGTGACTTTTGTAGATTTTAGAAGCTCGTTTATCGTCACAGATGCTATTTTGACGCAGTATCTTACTAGCCCCACCTATGCGGAAGGGCAGAAGTACACGGTTGCGCCCACCGGTACGGGAGGGAATCTGGCAAGCTATGTGGACTATGTGGCCCGCAGCTATGACGAAACGACTGGAGAATATACTTATTATTTCCTGCAAGGATGGAAAAGCAGTGTAGACGGTGAGATCTACTCCTGGGGCGATACCGCAACTATGGGGACGGAAAATGTTACCTATACGGCAGTGTGGGTCTCTATTACAGAATCCGATTTGGCTGCAATAGCCAGTGAGGACGAGGTAATAAATTCGCTTTCCGCTGGATTCCTTACCAATATTAAGGACGGCTTTGACGCTAAGATCGAGCAGCACAGTACGGTAACGGAATGGTCGAATGCAAATAACACAGAGGACAATCCGCTGCTGCTGGAGAGCGACGGAATGGTGTATTATCGTGCGGAAATGCAGATGAATTCCTATGTTGCGACCATGCTGAATGCCGGTGGCGCGATCACCAATGAGGAATTTGCTCATTTTGATATTGAGGTACAATTCGACCAGGCATTGACAATCAAGGGCGACGAGGACGGCTACGTGACGTTCTCCTTCACCTGCACGTTCCTGGAGCCTGATGGGACGCTGGTGCTGGGCGATGGAACAAAGGTAGAAGGTGTTGAGTATAGTGCAAACTATGAAACCAATACGTTTACCTTCAAGATCGCAGAGGAATATTTAACGAATATCACTTCCCTTACTATTCCGGTTGACTGGATACCAACGGATACCGGATACAGCGTGGCTACGTTGCAAGAGTTGATCACGCTGGAGGTGGCCGCCGCTGAACTGGATTCGTCTGAAGTGGTAAGGACCACCGGCGTGATCACAGGCAAGATTGATTTCAGCAACTCGAATCAGGGCGGCGCAACGGAGATGGGGACTATTGCCTCCCTTGCGGCCACTTGCAGAAATAAGGAAAGTGAGATCATTGCTACAGATACGGCGAACCGCGCGACATACGGCGCAGGGGATTCCCTGGATGTATATGATGTGATGAAGGTCTATGTGCTGAGTGCACAGGAGCAGATTGTCCTTACGGCCAACGAGGTCTATGCCCAGCTGCCGTCCTATCTGACCATTGAGAAGACGGTGACGGGCAATGCGGACGCAGAGGGTGAATATACATTCACCGTGACCTCTGACAACACCGCGCCGAACAGTACCTATACCGGGACCTATGCGGATGGGACGGTGATAGATGTTACCTACACAAACGGCGTTTCCGAGACGCTGACTGTTCCGGTGGGCAATGCCCTGACCCTGGCCCTGCCGTCCGGCACCTATACCGTGGCAGAGACGAACAGCGACGGGTATACGGTCACCTATACGGTAGAGACCACACTGGCTACAGATGAGACGGAGACGACCTCTGGAGAAGGAGGCACGGTGTCTGATGTGTCCGTGAGCGTGGATGCGCCCACAGTGGTGACCGTCAACAACGAGCTTCCCATCAATGTGAACTATGTCTGGGTCAGCACGGATAACCCCACAGACGTATCTGAGCCGGAGGCTGATACGGGTATCGCTGTCGGCACGGAATACAATGCCAAGGAGCAGGATGAAACAGAACAGAGCTATACCTTCGACGGCTGGTATCTGGACGAGGAGCTGACGGTTCCCTATGAGGACGGAACGGTCCTGACCGAGGACATCACGCTTTACGGCAAGTGGACGCGGCAGATCGTTGTGGACTATGTCTGGGTCAGTGAGGATAACCCCACTGATGTGACCGCCCCTGACGGTGACACCATCGATGCGAATACCGCTTATGACTCCACACCGCAGGACGAGACGGCGGAGGAATATACCTTCGACGGCTGGTATCTGGATGAGGAGCTGACGATTCCCTATGAGGATGGCACCGTCCTGACGGAGGACACGACCCTTTACGGCAAGTGGACGAAGGTCACGGCGGAGGAGCCGACCCCGACTCCCACGGAGACCCCGACTGAGGAGCCGACCTCGACTCCCACCGAGACCCCGACTGAGGAGCCGACCCCCACGCCCACCGAGACCCCGACCGAGACGGCTACCCCCGAGCCCACCGACCCGGCGGCTACGGCTACGCCTGTGGTTGTAACACCTGTGCCCACGGGCACGGCCCCCACTACCGGGGATG
>JAJQBY010000141.1 GCA_021203045.1 Oscillospiraceae bacterium
CGGACAAAAGATCATTCGCCCGGAGAAGCCGTATACTCTCCTTACGATGCTTCGCCGGATGCCTCGCTGGACGCTTCGCCGCTGGCCTCACCGGAAGCGCTGGAGCTGGATGCAGAACCAACCACGGCCTGCACGCCGTATTCTCCGGCGGGGATCAGCTCATCGCCGGGCATCAGGGTTATGGTTCCGTCAGCGTTTTCAGTCAAAGTGCCGTAGACGTCGCCTTCGGCCTTCAGATAGCTGATAACGCTCTCCTCGGTGACAGTCCAGGTGCTGCCCTGGGAGACGATAACATTGATATTTGCAGCACCGTTCACGTTCACGAAATTCTCCACATGGCCCAGCAGATAATACTGGTTCACGCTCCACTTGGTGAAGTGGATGTAGGCGGCGTCCTCCTGCTCGCAGACGTTGCCGTCCGCATCCAGGAACTCATACTCGATAGGGTCAAGACCGTCAGCATCGCCATAGACGATCGTAGCGTTATCAGCGTTGGCTGCGTCGATGGCGGCAATGACCTCCTCCACGTCACGTCCCTCCAGGGAGATGGCGTGAGGCGCGGTGGAAAGGCAGATACGGCCGGTCAGTGTTGCGTCGGTCAGGGTAACGGTCAGCACGTCGCCGTTTTCGCTGTAATAGCCGGTGGCGTTCCAGATGTCGCCCTCGTAGTCGTTATTCAGCAGGTCAAGGGTCACGTCATTGCCGCTGTAGGTCTTTTCATAGTAATCTACAGTGCCCTCATCAGTGGGATTTTCTACCTCAACGTAGGTATCCTCATCTACACGCTGATAATAGGTTTTGCCTTCCTGAACGGCAGTGTCCGTGGTGAAGGCGTAGGACACATTCATGCTGGCAGCCTCGGTCTGGACACCGGCTGCCTCGGTCTGATAGGTGGAGAATCCATTGTCGTCATTGTCCATCATTTGCAGCAGAATGCCGTTGCCGGGCTGGGCGGTAGTGCCGTCCAGGGTGAAGGCCACATCTGCGCTCTTATATAGGAACACGCACTCTGCCGGCGTTACGATCACGTCACCCACGGTGATGGTGCCCTCGTTATGAGCCATCCAGCCGAAGACAGTGTTCACATGGGAGATGACGTCCTCCTCTGCCGTATAGGTACGAATGACCTCATCCGTAGCGGCATCCAGCAGGTCGATCTCATCCCCCGCATGGATGCTGTCGATGAAGGCGTCGCCGCCGGTCAGGATGGAGCAATAGGTCAGGCCCTCAAAATTCACGCCGTAGAAATACTCTTGGGCGTCGCCGATGAGATAGGAGCCGTACGCGGAGCCATAGGCGTCTTCGTCATAGCCGAAGATAGCCCAGCCGCTGTTCATGCCGCCCTCGCTCTCCGGGATAGCGGAAAGGGTCGTGTCGATGATCCAGAAATAGGGAGTATCGCATCCATCAGAGGACAGAACGCCCCACCCGCCGGAGGCCAGGCTGGACCCCTCAATAATGAGAGTAGACCGCGTGCCCAGAACATTGATGGTGCGGATGCCACCATAGATACCCAGAACATAAGGCGGAGTGATCATAATGGAGGTATCTGCGCTGGAGGTATAGCCCTCCCAGGCGTCAAAGGCGTATTTGCCATAGGTAGTCACAGTGGAGTTGCGGATATCCAGTATCGTGGAGACAGCATCGGCAGATTCGTTCATGCTCATCTTGGTGCCATAGCACATGGCAAAGGCACGCACAAAGCCCTCGGAGGTGAAATCCACGTCCTCAATGACCATATGGCTGCCAAGATTGGAGATGAAGGACACGCCTGTGCCGGTGAAGTCAGAGGCGTAATAGCCGTCTGTGTCATCGTGAATGTAGTAGTCGCCGGTGATATATACCGTGCTGTCCCCCGTGGAACGCACCGATGTAAATCCGGCTCCCTCCACATCTACGTCCAGATCAATGATGGCGTCGTATTCCTCATCGGAGGTAAAGGATACTGCATCCTCCTCCGACCAGGCGGATTCCGCCGCCACCAGCTCGCCGTCTTCTATGTCATAGCCGATATAGACATGGCCCGCATCCTTGGACTGACGGCCTGTGTCCGATACCTGATAGGCATAGCTGGACGGCTCCATATCCTCTGTGGTGTAATAGGCAGTCTCGCTCTCGGCCGACGCTTCGCCGGAGGCTTCTCCGCTGGCGAAAGCGGCCGTGCAGAGTGAGAGCGCCATGCACACCGTAAGGATTAGTGCCAAAAGTTTCTTCATTTCTTTCTTCTCCTTATTCAAAAATTTAAAAATGCCGGGACGGGTACGCGCCCCGGCAGATTTTACGTTTTTCGCTGGCCTGTCTGTATCAGTATCCGGCCAGCACCATGGCGTCGATATATCCCTCCATGGTGGTTCCCACCGGATCGCCGGCCACATGGTGATCGTCCCAGCTCCAGGCAAAGTAGCTGTCCACGCCCATCATGTCAAAGGCTACGCCGTCATTCATAGAGATGAGCACGCTGCTGTCCGTATCTGCCGTGCCGTGGACGATATGCACCCATGCGGGCAGCTCCGTGTCCGGGTCCAGAATGTAGTTCAGAGGGTTATAGAGGTATACGATGTTCTGGCCGTATTTATCCCCCGCCAGGGTGGACTCGATATCAGCCTTATATGCCTCATACAACTCCTCGAAGCTGTCATAGATCGTGGAATCTCCGTCATAGGCAGCGTCCAGCTCGTCATAATATTCATCCATGGCGTTCAGCACGTGAATATCCCAGTGCTTGAAATCCTGGTCCTCATCGCCAAACTCCTGATTTTCCGCCTGGCCAAGGTCAAGGTCATCGAAGGACGGATTCGTCTTGCTGCGGCCGCGATAGGTCATGAAGTCTGCGATATCGAAATCTACCTCAATCTGGCCGTCCTCATTGAACCAATAAGTGACCCAACCGGTCAGATCCTCTCCGGTGCCGCCGGCCGTGCCGTCGGATTCGCTGGCATAGCCCTCCGCTTCAGCGCTGGTCTCACTGCTGGCCTCCCCGGAAGCGCCGGAGCCGGCATAATCGCCAAGGAGATACGCCTCCCCATTGGTCTCCCCTTCGAAGGAATAAACCCAGTCGTATTCGTCATCAGGAATGTTGTTCACATACCACGCGAGCTGCTGCTCCGCCACCTGTTCCATCAGATCGATATAAGTGCCGGACCAGGTATCGGACTCAGGATCGTATTCGATGGTGAGCACCTCCCGCTCCCCATCGCCATCGATGTCATAGGTCAGGCCCAGGGCATTGATATAGGCCATGTACTCCTCACACTCACCCTGGCTCAGGATCTGCCGGAATTCCGAATAGCGCGCCAGGATGGCGTCGCCTGCCGCCAGACCGCTCTCGAACTCGTAGGCCATATTGGCCTCCTCCAGGTTCGTAATGGCGCTGTATGGGCAGCAGCCCCATATGGCGTCGGATATCTCGATCACATTGCCGTCCTCGTCCGTATAGCGCATGATAGCGCCGGATTCCTCAAGATAGGGATAGAAGTCCGGATTGTTCCCCGTGGCTGCCAGCATCAGGCTGTGAGCACCGCCGCCGGAGCCGCCGGTGGATACGATGCGCTCCGCATCACCGCATATGTTCCCAAGCGCGATATTATATTTCAGCCACCGCACGCAGGCCTTCTGGTCTACCAGACAATAGGGTGCGTCGCCGCAATAGTAGCTGTCGCCGCTGGCATTCACCGCAGACAGACTCTTGCCCCGGTTGCCGCAGGCCACATTGATATACCCGTAGGACACATAGGAGCCTCCGGCCTGGCTGGTCGTCCCGGCAGAATATCCCGCCGCGCCGGTATTTACGATAATAGGCGCTGTAGCGGCTGTATAGGTCACGCCATTGGGGTTTTCGAACTCATAATCATAGTCGAATTCCAGGCTGCCGTCCTCGTTCATACCCTTGACATAGTAGGCAGGGATGGCTACGCTCAGGCCCTGATAATCGGCAAGCTCGGGGTTTGCCACTTCAACGATGGGCGAGAGAACATAATAAGCACTGTCCCCCGAACCGGAAAGCGTCCATGTATATTCCATGTTGTCCAGGTTCAGCAGATCGGCTATCTGGTCATCGGTCTTTTCCGCTTCAAACTTGCAGATGCGTTCAATCCAATCCATCAGGTCATCGGCGTTTATCTCCGCCTCTCCGTGGGGCTGCTCCCAGGCAAAGGCATAGTTTACCACAGCGTCTGTATAGGTCTCCAGAGCCAGGGCCAGGTTCAGGCTCTGGGTCACAGGAGCACGATCGTCGGCGGTGCCGACCCGGATGCGGAAATAGGCAGCTGTGTCGCTGTCCGCCAGATAGTTCAGGGGGTTCAGCAGCGCTACTGTATCCTCGTGATCGTATGCCTCGGCATAGCTTACAGCATAATCCTCATCATAGCCCGCAAGACCGCTGTAATCGTTCTCTGCCAGCAGATCGGCGAGGACGGTGGAATAATGAACAAGATCCGTATCCACTGTTCCGAACACCTGGTTTGCCGAACCGGAATAATCCAGCGCGTCTGTCGTCGGACAGCTCTTTCCTCTCGGATACAGCGCTTCCACAAAGTCGTCCAGCCCGGTCACAGTGCAGGTGACGCCGGAGACATAATCCACAATGGTGCTGGGGCCGGTGCTGACAGAGGCCATGGTGGTCTCCATCGTTACCCATTGTCCGTCCGCGTTCAGCTCGTCGATATAAGCCTGGGCCGCCTCCTCGTCAATATAGGTATAAGAGCTCATACCGGATACGGTGGTGGAATAATTCTCCTCGATATAAGCGGCAAGGCTCTCCCCCAGAAGCTGGACGATATAATCATAATACGTTCCTTCCCGCAGACCGTCCAGAGTCAATGCGTTGCCATCCTCGTCCTCCAGGCCCAGAGAATTGACGTAGTCGGGATACAAGGCTGCCAGGTCTAGGCTGAGCTGCTGCTGGAACTCAGTCAGCTCCTCTCCGTTATATTCAGTCTGACCGTATACATACCACTCATAGGCCTCGTCAAGATATTCCATGGAGGTGATAGGGCAATAGCACTGGCAGGCATAAACGTCATCCCCCTCGGTCATGATGGCGCCGATCTCCTCCAGGTATTCGTCATAGACGGTGTTGTTCCCGGTGCTTCCCAGCAGGGCAGACATAGCCCCGCCGGCGCTGGTACCGGTAACGACGATCATCTCTGCGCTGCCGGCCAGAATGTCATCGTTATACTTCAAAAATCGCACACCGGCTTTCAGATCGGCCAGACTGGCCGCGCCCTTGCCGACGAAATTTCCATCCTCGTCCGTCGTGTCCTTGCCCCGGGTCCCCGGAGATGCCACCACATAACCGGCTGCCAGATAATCTGCCACCCGCGATGCGCTGACAGCGTTGGCCTCCGCATAGCCGCCCATATCCACCACATAGATGATAGGAGCAGTCTGCGCATTGTATCCATTGACAACTGTATCGGTAAGCTCTCCCTCCTCTGTCATATAGGCAGCAGGTACGAAGATGTTCATGACCTCCTTGCCGCACACAGGCTCCAGGCAATAGGTCACGCCCGTAAGGCACCAGGCGGAAACGCTCTCATCTAGCGTCCACGCCGCCCCTTCCAGGCTCAGCGCAGAATATTCATCCTCGGTTTGGGCCGTTTCCACAGATGCCTCCCCGCTGGCGAACCCCGGCACACACAGGGTCAGCGCCATGCACAGGCAGAGCATCAGACCGATCAGCTTCTTCATAATCGTCCTCCCTTTTGATTTGATAGTTTGATAACTGCATCACACGATGACAAATATTTTACAAGGATTTTCCCAAGGATACAATCATTCCGGCACAAACAACACAAATCCGGCACAAACAACACACAATTTAGAACTTGATTTTTATATACTTTGACGAAATCTTGCCCCTGTTTGATTTATGTGCCATCTCCTTTCCACTTTACACCAATGTAATTTTTCGTTATAATATTGATAACCAAGGGAGGGATGTCCTATGGCCTTATACCTTAGTGATGTCTGGAGCATTTTGCAGACGAATGTCTTCTGGTTCTCCGGTGCGTTTTATCAAAGCTATCTTATCCCGCTGGCGCTGGCTGCGCTGGTATTGGGGTATGATGGCTCGAACGGGCGGGCGCTTTTACATCTGGGAGCAAAAACGATCGGCATATGTCTTTTGGGTGCGGTGGTCTATTGCTTTATGTTTCCAACAGTGTCCGGCTTCACCGCTGTTGGCGTGGCTACCCATCTGCTGCTGATGGGGTTTACCATCCTGTTCGCCGTTATCTGGTGTCCTCAGCCTGCCCATATACGGGTGGTCATGGTCTCCGCTGTGGCGGCGGAAATAAACTGGGCTCAATCTATCAGCTCCCTGATATTCATGCCGCTGATGTCACTGACCTGGGTGAACATAGGACAGTTTTTGCTGCTGGCGGCAGCGTTGGCGGTCATTGCCAGGTTCCGGCCGGATGGGTCAGAACGGATGCCGGCAGCCTATTGGCTGACCATGCTTCTGATCGCCGTTATTTCTGTAGCCTGTCTGTTTGTTGTGCGGATACTGAGCGGCCACAGCAATCTCTCCCTGGGACAGGATATCGTCCTTTCCATTATCCTGCCGGCTTTTTTTGTGGTGAATCTGATGATATACTACCTCTACCATGTGCTGGTCAGAGAACATCGCAGAGCCTCGGAAATGGCTGCCATGCAGGCCAAATTTGAACAGGACAAGGAATTATACCAGCGGACAGAGGCACTGTACAGAGAATATCAAAGTCTGCGGCACGAGCTAAAAAATCACTTTTCCGTCATGGATACCTTCCTGCAGGAAAAGCAATATGACCAGCTCCAGCAGTATTTCAAGGATTTTGCCGGGCGAAGCCTGCCGCTTCTGGAAGAATTCCACTGCCCTAACGGAATCATCACCTCTGTAATTGCCCATCAATCGGCCGCCGCCAAGGCCGCCGGAATAAAGCTGGATGTAATCGCCGCTGTGCCGGAGCACCTGGGCATCGAGGATGAGGACCTGTGCTCCCTGCTGTCCAACATGCTGGATAACAGCATAGAGGGCTGCGCCCGGGCCGGAGGCGGTCAGGTGCGGGCCACCCTGCATACGGAAAAGGGCTGCTTATTCGTTTCCGTAAAGAACCCGGTAGCGGAAAACGTCTCGGCGGACAATCTGTCCACCACCAAGAAGAACCCCGCGGCCCATGGTTTTGGTATCCCCATTATTCGCCGTATAGCTGAAAAATATGACGGTTTTGTCACCTTCCGGGTAGACGGGGGCTATTTTACCACGGACGCCATGCTGTATATGGAGGATGAGCCATGAGCTGCTTGAAGATCGCTCTGTGCGACGACGACCCAGCATTCCGTTCCCTTATGGAGGCGGAGGTCGTTCGGATATGTCAGGAACGCCAGGTGGAAACAGAGATCGTTTCAGCAGATTCCGCCGGAGAATTGCTGACCGCCCTGGGACATATGAGTGTTCAGCTCATCTTCCTGGATATAGATATGCCGGATATGGACGGCGTGCTGCTGGGCCGGCTCCTGCGGCAGCAGGGCTGCACGGCAGACATTATCTATGTCTCCAATATGGAGGAACGCGTATACGAAGTCTTTCAGGCCCACCCATGGAGCTTCATCCGTAAGGCTCATTTCAGCCAGGAGCTGCCCGGCGTCGTAGATGCCTATATAGAGAGCCTGCGTCAGCGGCTGGGCCGGGTAGCTTTGCAGAATACGGATGGCGTCCACCGGTCATTTGGTCCGGAGGATATTCTGTATATCGAGGCCGCAGGAAAGGCCCAGAAGCTTTTCCTCCCTGATGCAGCGGAACCATTTCTGGTGCGGACCTCTCTCCACGAACTGGAGCAGCAGCTCATCCCCATGGGATTCATCCGCATCCATAAGGGGTTCTTAGTGAACTACCGCTATATTCAAAAGATCACCTCCCGCAGCGTTCTGCTGGATACCGGTCAAACTCTGCCCATAGGACGGGATCGTCTGGCCTCTGCCAGGGAGACATATCTGGCCCTGATGAAATGGCGCGGTCTGGATCGGGAGAACTGATATCACTCCCCTGTTTTTCCTTTCCAGGGATTGACAAATGCACCAAAAAGAGGATAAAATAATACTCTATCTGCAAAGGGAGAGAATATTATGCTTTATCAACAAATCAAAACACTTTACGAAAAGCTGCGTCTCAAGCACTATCATGAATTGTTCAGTCGCGTCAAGGAACGTGACGGCTCCCTGAGCGCCACAGAGGCCTATGCCGCCGATGTTATCTATCTGCTGAAAAGCCCTACAGTCAGCACCTTTGCGGACACGCTGGGCATCTCTCAGCCCAACGCGACTTATAAGATTAACAATCTGGTCTCCAAGGGCTACGCCATACGCACCACCTCCGACTCAGACCGCCGGGAGTGCCGCGTTACCGTGGGCGATCGGTTCTATTCCTATTATAATACGGATTACCCCTTTATCTCCAACGGCGTGGAGAAGCTGAAGGAGTCCTACACGCCAGAGGAACTCGACCTGTTCGATCGTATGCTGAACGACTTGAATGAGGTGCTGTGAAAAAATTTTTCAAATTTTGAAAAAAACCGTTGACAGGAACCAAAACTCGTGATAGAATAACGCTTGTTCTGAAGGGAACACATCCCGAAGAACAAGTCATCTGGGGGTATAGCTCAGCTGGGAGAGCGCTTGAATGGCATTCAAGAGGTCAGCGGTTCGATCCCGCTTATCTCCACCAATCAAAAGACTGCAATCTTTAAGGGTTGCAGTTTTTTGTTGCCCAAAAGCGCTCATGTTTTCTGTCCAATCCTCCAATGCAGAGCAAAATGCAGAACCAACGGGTTCTGAAGGGGTTCTATAATAAAGGCTGGGGTCAGGCAAAGAACTGACCCTAAAAGCATCTGTCTGTTATTTTCAGCGCTATTACACACAAATTCGGTGTGAAATATTGAAAAATCCGGCAAATTGGCGGTTGACAAGGGGAAAAGAGGAGTATATAATTAATGAAAATTTTCGGAAGCGCTGAAAACTTTACAACAAAATACCACAAAAGGCAATGAAGAGAAGAGTAAACGAGAGAGTATGCCGCAGAGAGCCCCGGTAGCTGGGAAGGGGTGCAAAGAATCCGTTGAACATGGTCTTGGAGCCGCACGGACGATATGTAGTCCGCGACGGGGGCGCCCGTTACAGCGCAGGGGTTTGTTGGAACTCTATAAGGCCCTTATCGTGAGGTGGGGGGCGAAGCAAGGTGGTACCACGGCGTTATGTACGTTCGTCCTTGATGATGTTTCATTAAGGACGTTTTTTAATGTTTTAATCGAGGCAAGGAAGGAAAAAGCTGTGAGCGAGACGATCATCCAGGTCAGAGACCTGTGTAAGACCTTCGGCGCGGGAGACGGCTCTGTGGAGGCTCTCCATAACATCAATCTTGACATCCAGAAGGGTGAGATATTCGGTATCATCGGTCTTTCCGGCGCCGGGAAATCCACTCTTGTGCGGTGCATCAATCTGCTGGAACGCCCTTCCTCCGGACAGGTCATTTTCGATGGCCAGGAGCTGACTGCTCTTTCGGAGAAAAGCCTTCGTAAGGCGAGACAGTCCATGAGCATGATATTCCAGAGCTTCAATCTGCTGATGCAGCGCACTGCTCTGGAGAACATATGCTTTCCCATGGAACTGGCTGGCGTGAAAAAAGCCGATGCCAGAAAACGAGCCAGGGAACTGCTGGAAATCGTGGGATTACCAGACAAGGCGGACGCCTATCCCGTGCAGCTCTCAGGCGGCCAGAAGCAGCGTATAGCGATCGCCAGAGCGCTGGCAAGCGATCCTCAGGTTCTGCTCTGCGATGAAGCTACCTCCGCTCTGGACCCAACGACTACGCAGTCTATCCTTTCCCTGCTGCGGGAGTTAAACCGGGATCTGGGCGTTACAGTGGTGGTAATCACCCACGAGATGCGGGTGGTAGAGCAGATATGCACCCGGGTCGCTATCCTGGACCAGGGTATTATCCAGGAGCAGGGCCTGGTCAGCGACATATTTTCCAATCCCCGGACTGAGGCGGGCCGCCGTCTGGTCATGCCGGAGGGCGAAAAAATACACGTTCTGCCCCAAAACCGGCTGGTACGGCTGGTGTTCAATGGGGCCGCCGCAGGAGAGCCTATTATCTCCTCCCTAGCCATTGAACAGGGCATCCGGCTGAACATCGTCAGCGCGGACACCCGCACCATTGGAGACAAATCCTTCGGCACCATGGTATTGGGCCTGCCGGAGGATGAAACGGAGGCCGCCCGGGCCCTGATCTACCTGCGCGAGCTGAGCGGCGTGACCGCTGAGGAGGTGACCGAGCATGTTCAGTGAAGCGAATGTGACCCTGCTGACCAATATCATTCAGAATGATCTGATAGATGCCATCGGCGAGACCCTGATCATGACCTTCCTCCCTACCCTGCTGGCATTCATTATCGGTATGCCTCTGGGTATCATCCTGGTGACCGGTGAGGAACGGGGCATCCGCCCCCTGCCAAAGCTATTGATGCAGATACTCAATATCATCATAAATCTTTTGCGGTCGGTGCCGTTTCTTATCCTGCTGGTAGTGGTACTGCCTCTGTCCAGGCTGATCGTAGGCACCTCCGTCGGCACAAAGGCTATCATCGTTCCGCTGACCATCGCCGCCTTCCCCTTTGTGGCCCGCCTGGTGGAGACCTCTATCCGGGAAATCGACCATGGCGTTATTGAGGCGGCGCAGGCTATGGGAGCAAGTCCCATGCAGATCGTGTGGAAGGTGCTTATACCGGAGGCAAAGCCTGCGCTCCTGTCAAATCTTGTCACCGCGCTGATCACCATTTTCGGCTACGGAGCCATGTCAGGCATTCTGGGCGGCGGCGGCATAGGCGCGCTGGCTATCAACTATGGTTATTACCGCACAAAATACCTGGTCATGTACTTTATGGTCATTTTACTCATCATCATGGTGCAGATATTCCAGAGTGTCGGAAACGTAATTATCCGCCGGAGCGACAAGCGCATCCGCTGACGGAAATCATCTTATTGTTGCGCGCATACCCATTTATATAAATCATTTTCAGAAAAGGAGAACAAGCATGAAAAAGACCCTTGCCCTGCTGCTGGCGCTGGTGATGCTGTTCGGCGTTTTGGCCGGCTGCTCCAGCTCCTCTGACAGCGACGCCGCCGAAGAAACGGAAGAAACCGTTACCGAGGAGACCGCGGATGCGGCCGAAGATACCGAAGAAGCCGCCGAGGAGGCGGAGGCTACCACTGAGATGGTGACCATCCGCGTCGGCGCCTCTCCCACCCCCCACGCTGAGATTCTGGAGGTCGCCAAGGCTATTCTGGCTGAGCAGGGCTATGACCTTGAGATCGTAGAGTACACCGACTATGTGCAGCCCAACCTGGCTGTGGACTCCGGCGACCTGGACGCAAACTATTTCCAGCATCAGCCCTACCTGACCACCTTCAATGAGGAAAACGGCACCGATCTGGTGAGCGTCGGCTCCATCCACTATGAGCCCTTCGGCATTTATGCCGGCCAGACCGCTTCCATCGAGGAGCTGACCGAGGGCGCTACTATCGCCATTCCCAACGATGGCTCCAATGAGACCCGCGCCCTGCTTCTGCTCCAGCAGGAGGGCGTCATCACCCTGGCTGACGGCATCGACGCCTCCTCCAACGCCACCATCTACGACATTGTGGACAATCCTCTGAACATCGAGTTTGTGGAGATGGAAGCCGCGCAGATCGCCAACTCCCTTGGCGATGTGGACCTGGGCGTCATCAACGGCAACTATGCGCTGGACGCTGGCCTGAATGCCGCTACCGATGCCCTGGCTATCGAAAGCGCTGACGGCGACGCCGCTCAGACCTATGCCAACATCGTGGCTGTCAAGGCCGGCAACGAGGACAACGAGGCCATTCAGGCTCTGGTAGCTGCCCTCCAGTCCGAGGAGGTCCGTGAGTATATCGAGGAGACCTACAGCGGCGCTGTTGTGGCGATCTTCTGATACAGATCCCCTAAACGTTGAAGGGAGCCGCAAATGCGGCTCCCTTTTCTACGGCAAAACGTCGGAAAAGACTGACAAAAAGCAGTACAACGCACCGCATTGTACTGCTTTTTTATTCAGTGAACGAGTTTTCCTATAAGCCGGATTCTGTAAAAAATGGCCATCTATCTAGGCGATACGTTACCATACCGCTCCAGCCACCTCCTCGGGGAGGCCGGGCCGGCCTATATTCCCCTCCACGGTGTTGCTCCGGATAGAGTTTACAGCAGCGGGCTGTCGCCAGTCCGCCAGGTGGTCTCTTACACCGCCTTTCCACCCTTACCGCTGCAAGCAGCGGCGGTCTATTTCTGTTGCACTTGTCCTGATGTCGCCATCGGCGGGCGTTACCCGCTATCCTTGCCCTGTGGAGCCCGGACTTTCCTCACGCACAGCCTTTCAGCTCGTGCCCGCGGCCATTCAGAAAACTCGGTCAACAGCTTTATTCGTCCATATTGCCCCAGTTGTGCCAGACGTTCTGGACATCATCGTTATCCTCGAACACATCCAGCATCTTCTGCATGTTCTTCCTGTCCCCTTCTTCGGTCAGGTTCACATAGCTCTGCGGAACCATTTCCTCCTGGGCAGAAACCAGCGTATACCCATGAGCTGTCATATAGTCTGCCACAGCAGTCACATCATCCGGAGCTGTATAGAGGGTAAATACTCCTTCCTCTGTCTCCATATCGGCTGCGCCGGCCTCCATGGCGTCCATCAGGACGTTATCCTCCTCCAGGTCGCCGTCCTCGTTGTCCACGACGATGACGCCCTTGCGGTCAAAGGACCAGCTCACGCAGTTAGTCGCGCCCAAATTGCCATTATATTTATCAAAGCAATGGCGTACCTCGCTGGCAGTCCGGTTGCGGTTATCCGTCATCGCTTCCACGATCACAGCCACACCGCTCGGCCCATAGCCCTCGTAGGTGACGCTCTCAAAATTTGAGGTATCGCCGCTGCCCAGGGCCTTTTCTATAGTGCGTTTGATATTGTCATTGGGTATATTGGCGGCCTTTGCCTTGGTGATGACAGCAGCCAGCCGCATATTGTTTTTAGGGTCGCCACTGCCCCCCTCCTTGACCGCTACGATCATCTCCCGTGCGATTTTCGTGAAGGTCTGGGCTCTTTTTGCATCCGCCGCGCCCTTGGTTTTTTGAATATTATGCCATTTGGAATGTCCCGACATTCTATATATCCCCCTGTATGTTTGCTACAGGCTATTGTAACATAAAAAAACGGCAATATCAATACTTTATTATCTACATTTAGGTATAAGCAGCAGTCCCTTTTCCCTGCCCTCATTGGCCTTTTCGATGGCTTCCACTGTGGAGTGATATTTCCGGGCAAGGGCCCATAAATCCGTCCCCGGCTCCACCCGGACCAGAACAACCGACGCTGCGGGAGGAACAGCTGCCCATGCCTCCGTATCCTCGGTGACCTGAGCAATACAGGAAACCGTCTGACCGGATACCGCAAGCGCTTCCATTTGCAGCGTTGCACGCAAGTCAATTCCTGTGCCGGACGGCGTATAGTATACATCCGATACCGTCGCAGTGACGCCGGCGAGCTCCGTTCCTTCGGGCAGGTCGGTGGTAAATTCAGCCGCCAGACGGCACCGGGAAAGAGATATCTGTCCATCCTGCCGGCGGCAGATCACCCGGATGCTGACAGCGGTTTTGATCGTGTTTTCCTCGGCAGAGATGCTGCCCACACTGGCAAACAGCGCCAGCACATCCCCAGCTTCACCCGCAGATTCCGCACTGCCTGTTACTGTCTGGCGCATGGATATGGGCTGGACGCCGGCGATAAGGTCCAACGGTTCCGTCTGACTCAGAAGCTGTGTGCGGTTGCTGTAAATATCCGCCATATAATTTATCTCCCGGGACCGGCGGCATATACACTGGGCGGCCAGGTGCAGCTCCGCCGCGATGCGTCCGTTCCCCTCGCCGCTTTCCGGCAGATCAAAATAGGCGCCTGTCAGCATAAGGATGATTGCTGGCGCTGTCTCCCCCTCGCCCTCTATCTCCATGATTTGAGAAAATTCCGTCTCATACCGACCGCTGAATATCTGCCCATCGTTCCCTCCGGCCAGGATAAGGTCCACCCACACACGCCCCCGAAAAACAGCCTTTCCACTGACATATTTGACTTCCTCTACAGCGGCATCGGCCCGTTGGCACAAAATCGCAGAAGCTCCGCCGGTGGGAAGCTGGTACTCATCTGTTGCAACAAAGGTTTTTTCCCGCACATCGGACACCATGGTCATGGGGGCTGTTCCGGTCAGAATGTGGGCAGCAACCGTTTCGTCCTCCAGCCCGACGGCGATCTCCAGACGACGCTTCTGATAGCTCTGTCCCTCTGCCGCCACATCTGCCCGTACGGATATTTTACGGGAATTGGCCATCCTCGCGTCCAATGCCCGGATACGCAGCCGGGCCACCGTGCGGCAATCCGTATCCACCGGCGGCGCATCCATCCGAATTTCTACCGGTATGGTGACAGGCAGACTCTGCATCGCTCCGTCTCCATCCGGCATGTACAGCACAAACGCACTGACCGAGGCGGCAAGCAGAACGCTCCCCGCCTCCGTATCCTTGCTTCTAAGCGTCAGTATCCCCTCTGCATCTATAATGGAACCAACGTCCGGCATGGTGTCCGGGATGATGCACTCCGCTGTAAAATCTCGGCTGGCTGTTCCCTGCCAGACCATGGCCAGATCCTCATATATATCCTTTTTTAAGGCCGTATCCATAAGCTATCGCTCCTTGCAAAAATGTTCTATGCAAGGGTATGCCCGTACCAGGACAGATATGACACTCAGCACTTTAACAGCCAAATGCCGCCAAATATCAGCAGTGCCGCACATACCAGCCACCAGAACCAGACCGGCAGGATAAGAGCCAGCACGATCAGCGCGCCTGCCGCTACTGCTATCCATCCCCATAAACTGCCCCTTCCTTTTTTTCGCTTGAATTGTCAAGTCAAGTGCAACAGAGTATCGAAGAAAACTTCAAAGGGGG
>JAJQBY010000039.1 GCA_021203045.1 Oscillospiraceae bacterium
CTGAGTCATTCTTTTTCGTCTTTTTGACTGTTGCACTTACATTGTATATTCACCATCACAAAAAATACCGTTCGCCGCGCAAATTTATTTTTGCTTTACTTTATGATTCTAACGTGTCACAATCATAACAACCAATTGGGCCGCCGCCTTGTTCACCACGACATAAGCTTCCCCAGCCGAGACAGAAGAAAGGATATGATGACTGTAGCAAATGAAAATCAAGGCTGTTGTCTAAAAAAATATGAGGTTTGAAGCGATTTGATAATAGTCGAGAAGCTTATTTCCGGTATTTCGTAGCAAAGGAGAATGTAGATGTTTTGGTATACCCTCAAAAGAATTGTTTTGGTAATTCCGGTTATTCTGGGCGTTATCCTGATTGTCTTTTTATTTCAGGCCGTTTCCCCGAACGACCCTGTGGATCAGCTGTTAGGGCAAGGGGCCACGCAGGAGCAAAAGGACGAATTACAGGAAGAGCTTGGGCTGGATGATCCCATTGTTGTGCAGTATGTTCGCTACATTTGGAACATCATTAGCAAGGGAAGCCTTGGCACTTCTTATAAGACCAATGAAGCAGTTACCACCGAAATTGCCAGTCGGTTTCCATATACTGTAAGACTGGCGATTGGAGCGGTATTCTTGGGCGTTTTAATTGGCATCCCGTTGGGCGTGCTGTCTGCGGTCAAGCAATATACACTCGTAGACGGTGCGATCCTGACATACTCTGTCTTATGTATGTCGATGCCCAGCTTCTGGCTTGCGCTAATCCTTATACAGTTGTTTGCCGTCCGATTGGGATGGCTCCCGGTGTATGGAATCGGAACAGCTAAGGGATGGATATTGCCATACATAATCGTATCCATTGCGTGCAGTTCGGATGTTATCCGAATTACCCGCTCCAGTCTGCTTGAAAGCATCCGTCAGGATTATGTCCGGACGGCACGGGCAAAAGGACAAAAGGAATACATCGTTATTATACGTCACGCACTTCGTAACTCGCTGATCCCCATCGTGGCTTCCATCGGTAACAGCATCGGGGTTCAGCTCGGCGGGGCGCTGGTCATCGAAACTGTTTTCGGTATTCCGGGTATTGGAAAATACGCTGTCGACGCCATATCCGCGCGCAACTATCCCGCTGTAACCGGCGCGGTCGTCGTACTGGCAACGACGTTTACTCTTGTGAATCTAATCGTTGACCTGATGTATACCGTTGTTGACCCGCGTCTGAAACGCAGCTTCAGTATTGAATCACCTCTTGCAAAATTGAAAAAGAAAAAGGAGGTAGCGTAGTGTCTAAAATATCTACCCCTGCAATGCAGAAATATAGAGAAACGGCAGGAAAAACAAAGAAGGATTCGGAACACAAAAACGCATTTGCCCGCGACGCATGGATTCGCTACAAGAGAAATAAAACGGCCGTCCTGGGTCTTATTATTGTTATTTTAATTTTTCTGATGGCGATTTTTGCAAATGTGATTTCCCCTTACGGTCCATACGACTGCGACTACTCCAATATTCTTTCTTCACCGTCGGCTGAGCATTGGTTCGGAACCGATAACCTTGGCCGTGACCTTTTCACTCGCTGTATGTACGGAGCTCGGGTATCTCTTGCGTTCGGTTTTCTTAGCATGGTTGGCGCTCTTGGCGTTGGCGGAACGCTCGGTATGATAGCGGCCTATTTCGGTCGTACGGTGGACAATGTAATCATGCGCATAATGGATGTCATTCAGGCGATCCCGGGTACATTGATGGCTATTGTAGTCGTTGCTTGTCTCGGCAACGGCATCCCTCAGCTGTTTATAGCAATGACCGTTTCCGTTATGCCCGGTATGTCTAAAACGATCCGCGCAGCGATTTTGACCGTTCGTGAAAGCGAGTTTATTGAAGCGTCCAGATGCCTCGGAGCCTCAAATCTTCGCCTGATGCTGACACATATGCTACCGAACTCCTTCGGACATTTTATTATCTATGCGGTCAGCTCTATCTCCGGCGGTATCATGTGTATTGCGACCCTGAGCTATATCGGCCTCGGAATATCACCTCCGACGCCGGAATGGGGGTCCATACTCTCCACAGGAAAGGATTACATTCAAAGCCATGTTGGTATGGTTTTATTCCCTGGCCTGCTGATAATGATAACCGTACTGGGCTTCAATATGATCGGCGATGGCCTGCGCGACGCGCTGGATCCACGGCTAAAGTGAGGGTAAGCTATGAACGAAGGACATATTCTTGAGGTGAAGAACCTTACTGTTCATTATGAAACCGTTGACGGGATCGTAGAGGCTGTCAATGACGTTTCATTCGCAGTCAATCACGGCGAAACCTTTGGTTTGGTCGGTGAGACGGGCGCCGGCAAAACAACCACGGCGCTTTCAGTTATGGGGCTGCTTCCTGTTCCGCCATCTCATGTGATCGGAGGTGAAATTTATCTGGATGGCGAAAATGTTCTGGAAATGCAAAAGGAACAGCTCCGAAGCATTCGCGGCGGAAAGGTCAGTATGATCTTCCAGGACCCAATGACGGCACTGAATCCTGTAATTCGTGTTGGCGAGCAAATCAAGGAGGTTATACTCCTTCACAACAAGGTCAGCAAGGCGGAAGCCGAAATGATGGCCATGGATATGCTGGAAACAGTCGGTATTCCCAAGAGTCGTTATAAGGATTATCCCTTTGAATTTTCCGGAGGAATGAAGCAGCGAGTCGTGATTGCCATTGCGCTTGCATGTCACCCGGAGCTGTTGATCGCAGACGAGCCTACTACAGCGCTGGATGTGACCATTCAAGCACAGGTTCTTGATTTGATGCGCAACCTCAAAAAAACATTCAATACGGCCATGATTATCATCACTCATGATTTTGGGATCATTGCGGACATATGTGAAAAATGCGCCGTAATGTATGCGGGCGAAATCGTAGAGATCGGCACCGTGCAGCACATATTCGATCATCCCTTGCATCCTTATACTGTGGGACTGTTCAATTCGATTCCCAAATTGTCCGAGGATGTCGAGCGGCTGATACCAATTCCCGGTCTTGTGGCTGATCCAACCGATTTGCCGCCATATTGCAGCTTCCACGACCGCTGTTCGCGCGCCTGCAGTCAATGTGAGTCGGGAAATCCGCCGCTGAAAGAGATTGAGCCGGGGCATTTTGTGCGATGCTTTTTTGCCGAAGCTGAAGCTTAAGAGGGAAAAGATATGGCCTATATTGAGATTAATCGTCTGAAAAAATATTTCAATGTCTCCGGCGGCACGCTACATGCTGTCGATGATATATCTCTCAGCATTGAAAGCGGTGAAACATTAGGCGTTGTCGGCGAATCCGGCTGCGGCAAATCCACACTCGGCAAAACGATCCTGCGATTGACGGAGCCCACCTCCGGCGAGGTGCTGGTAGACGGGAAAAATATCTGTGCTATTCCTTACAAGAAATTTAAGGAAATGCGAACAGAAATGCAAATGATCTATCAGGACCCCTTTTCCTCGCTAGACCCGCGAAAAACAGTCATGCAGCTGATCTCCGAGCCTCTCAAGATTCATAAGCTCTACAAAAACAAGGTGGAAATGCAGCAATATGTAGAATCATTAATGCAGATAGTCGGAATCGACTTTCGGTTCGCTCACGCATATCCGCATGAGATGGATGGCGGACGCAGGCAGCGCGTCGGTATCGCCCGCGCCCTTGCGTTGAATCCCAAATTCATTGTATGCGATGAGCCCGTATCTGCACTGGATGTATCTATTCAAGCTCAGGTTTTGAATCTTTTGCAGGATTTGCAGCAGGAGAGACATCTTACCTACATGTTCATTACGCACGATATGTCCGTTGTGAAGCACATTTCAACAAATATTTGCGTAATGTATCTGGGGAAGGTAGTCGAGCTTTCGCCGTCGAAGGACCTCTTTCAGAATACAATACACCCTTATTCTAAGGCGTTATTGTCAGCGATTCCGGAGCCGTCTTTGCATAACCGACGGGAACGTCGGCTCATTTCCGGTGAGATCACATCGCCCATTGACCCTAAGGAGTGCTGTCGTTTTGCACCCCGTTGTCCGTATGCAAGTGAGGAATGCTTTACATCCTCGCCCGCATTAACCGAAATATCAAATAAACATTTTGTCGCGTGCCACAAAGCAAAAGAATTCATTTAATGGAGGAAATAAAAATGAAGAAAACCAATCTAAAAAAGCTTCTCTCGTTGCTCCTGGCTATCTCGATGCTTTTATGTACCCTGTGTGCGTGTAGCTCCAGTGATACAACCTCATCGACTACATCGACCTCCGCAGATGACGAAGAAGCAAGTGACGACACCGCCGAAGAAACGACCGGTATTATTACCAACTCCGATCTGGAGGTCACTACCGCAGAGACTGAATCCGACGATGCAGTTTTGAACGTGGTTCTTTATGACGAGCCTGCCCATACAAATCCGCTGTATGGAAATGCCGGCGATGTTACAGACTATGTGCTGTGGTGCCTTTTTGACACCTTATTTGAGTTGGATACCGAAACAAATGAAATCACCTGCAGAGTCGCGGAAAGCAGCGAATGGATAGATGACACACATCTGCAAATTACGCTGCGAGACGATGTGATTATGTATGATGGAAGTAACTATACCGCTTCGGACGTGCTTTGGACTATCGAGGTGGGACAGAGCTATAATAACGTGACAAACTATTCCATGTATGACCTTTCAGAGTGCTCGGTAGTGGACGATTATACCGTGATCATCGGCTACACCTCTACATACAGCTATGCATATGACAAGCTGGTCAGCCCGATTCAATTCCCGGTTGTCAGCCAGTCCTCCTGTGAAGCGCTCGGAGGCATTGAGGAATGTCTGAAAATGTGCAACATTGGAGGCGGCAAGTATTATGTAAGCGAGTGGGTCGAAGGGCAATCTCTCACTCTTGAGCGAAATGAAGACTATTGGGATACTGACAATGTTTGCTATTATAAATACATTACCTTTACCTTTGTGTCTGATGCAGCCAGCCGGGCCATGGCAGTTCAGAGCGGCCAGGCCGATGTCGCCGTTGAGTTGACAACCGCTCAGTATGAAAGCCTGGCAGATGATGAAAACGTAGTTGTATATATCCCCTCCACAGGTTCCACCCGCGCGTTCTATTTCAACGTTCAGCAGGAGCCATTTGACGACATCCGCGTTCGTCAGGCAGTAAGCTATTTGATCGATATAGATACAGTGGCATCCGTTGCCAGTGACGGTTTGGCAGAGGGCATTGACAGCATCGTTCCCGAATCCTATACCTACTACGACGCCAGCATTGAAACCGACTGGGAGGGAAGCGTTGAGGATGCCGTTGCGCTTCTTGCCGAAGCGGGCTACGACTCCGATAACCCGTTAACCTTTACCTGCGTCGGACAGGAATCGGATTCGACCGTGCTGGAAGTGATCCAGTCCATGCTGCTGCAGGGTGGCGTTGAGATGAAAATTGAGATTTTGGAGAGCGGAACCCTGATGTCTACCCTCTGCAGCGGTGATTATCAGTGCAACCTCGCTACAGGTGCGTTCGTGCCTAGTATGATCTACCTGACAACGCAACAGTATGACAGCCGCATTGACGTTTCCACGAAATACGGCGGCCCCCAGGTTGATGATGACGAGCTCAATTCCTATCTGGACGTCATCTATAACTCTGTAGATGAAACCGAGCTCCAGGAGGCGTGGTCTTATTTCCAGCGCTATACGATCGAAAACTATGTCGGCGTGCCTCTATACTCCGGCTTCTACATCGACGTAGTCAGCAGTAATCTTAAGGGAGTGCAATTCACCAGCAGCGCCGCTATAGACCTGACCGCCCTTTACGAGTAAAACAAGTACAGGCGGGCAAAACATATTTTTGCCCGCCTTGTCCTTATATGTGATTAGGAGGTAAAAATGCCAAGTAAGGAATTTGAAAATCGCCGAGGAAGCATTTGGGAGCGAACCAGCTTTTTTGACCGCCCCTTCCCCGAGGTAAGAGAAGAAATGGATAAGGTCGTTCTTTCGGAGCTGAAAGTGCCGTCTGGGGCCCGAATCGAGGAGGGCGAATGCGGCGGCATACATGGGTACTGGGTAAAAACCGATGCTCCCGCCGATAAATTTATTTATTATGTCCATGGAGGCGGATTTACGCTTGGCTCCTCAGTCATTGCCCTTCCGTTTCTGTGCCAAATGGCCAGTAAATATAACATAAACAGCTTTTCTATAGATTACCGGCTTGCGCCGGAGCATTGCTTTCCTGCCGGAATAGAAGATAGCTGTGCCGGTTATCGCGGCTTACTGGAACTGGGATATAAGGCAGAGAATATCGTTATCAGCGGGGAATCGGCGGGCGCAAACTTCGCCCTTGTGCTGCCCCTTCGTTTTCGCAAGATGGACCTGCCGTTCCCCGGTGCGCTGGTAGCAATGTCTCCGCTGGTTGATATGCGGCCGACCTCCCAGCCGAAAAATGAAGTGATTCATGACCTTCCGGAAGCCGACGGCACCTTGAGCATGTATGCGCCGGGAGAGAAAACCGATAACCCCGAAATATCTCCTATTTTGGGCAATCTAGAGGGATTCCCGCCGACATTTTTGATCGCAGGCGGAGCCGAGGAGCTTTGCCCTCACAGCACAAAAATGGCCGCGAAGCTGGCCGAGAGCGGCTGTGAAGTCAAGCTGCTCGTTGGAAAGGATATGATTCACACCTATCCGCTTGACTGTCTGGACCATCCCGAGGCAATGAACGCCTTTGAGGAGATTGCTCTTTTCATTCAGCAGCTCTAAGAGCTTGCAGGCATTCACCTGGTTCAATGGAATGATACAGCATCGCAAAAATGACCGTCAGGCGACAGCGTATTGACTGCTGTCGCCTGATTTTGCTATGTTCATTTTTTCGAGATTGTAAGTATCACAATTTTTTCTCCCCAGAGTGCACAAATATCATTGTTTTACTCCATGTTCTTTTTGTGTTACAGTTTAAACGCAACATTTTTGTAACAAGTATGCAGATAAGGCTAAAAAGGAAGAATAATCATGAATCCATATGTAAAGATCTTGAATCAAGACGAAAAAAGCAAAATGCTGTATCAGAGTGCTTGGCTGGTGGAAAAGACGGTATCTTTTTCAGAGCTTACCATCCGCGAGCGCGCAGAGATTTTTGCCCCGGAGGGCAAGCAGGTCACACTGATCGAAAATGGCATCGTCCGCGATATGAAGCCCGGAACCTACAGAGGAAAGGTGACGCTGGCCGTCTCGGATGTGTATTATGCTGAGCCCGAAGGGCTGATGGTATTCAACGAGATCCATGCCCCGATCTATCCGGCGATCTGCGTAGTAGACGGAAAGCTGGACAGCGCTAAGAGCATCCCCGCAGCTGTGTGGGGCGGCGCCTACAGTGAGAAGGGAGCCGACGGGATCTATATCGGTGCCTGCGCGGAAAGCTTCAGCGGTATTCTCCTGGACAGCAGTGACTACACCATAAACAACGTCCGCATGGATTTGACCGGCTTCGGTCGGAACGACTATGCGGGCTGCGATACCGGCGTATCCATTTGGGGCGACAGTCATGTGGAGATCAATGACAGCACCTTCAATATGTCCGGTGTGACGCGCTGTGCCATCCACGTCAGCGGGGACAGCAGAGTCAAGGTCAACAACTGCGACATCATCAACTTCGCCCCCGTAAGCGATTGGATAGGCCGCTTCTGCTGGAGCGTCTCTCTCCGCGGAGCCAACCGGCTGTGCCAGCTGGCCGGCAACGGGCAGGTTGAGTACAACAACTGCCGGCTGAAAACAAACGGCTGGGGCGTTCTTTCGATCGACGGAAGCGATGAGTTCGTCGATCTGTATGTCCGGGACAGCATAATGGAGCTCAGCGGCCCCAATGCCCATGGATACGGCGTCTTCTGCATCGGGCCCAACCGGGTCACGCTGGATCACACGGTCGCAGATGTATATGGCTTCCCCATGCTGTTCATGGGCATGGAGGGCAAGGGCTGTCCCAGCATCATCAACGGCAGCGTCATCAAGGGCCGTCGTTTCGGTGCACTTGCGTTTTCTGACGATAACAGTATTTTCACGATCAAGGATTCTGTTTTCCGGACCGGGAAATCCAATATTGTGCTGAAGGCTTCGATCACACGGATCGATATTGACAACTCCGTGATGGAGTCCGGAAATAACGTTCTGCTTCAGCTGATGGACAGCGACGAGTGCGGGATGGATATTTTGAAATTCCATCTGCCCATAGGCGAGACCGACACTCCCATCGAGGGGAGAGACATCACGACGGCGACGGAAAAGGACGATGTGATCCTGAATCTCAGCAATATGTCCGTGACAGGCGATGTTTATAACTCCACCACCAACCTGAACGCCTATAAAACGGCTGAGCATGGCGGCATGGGCGTGTTCCATGATACTCTGGTCGGCCCGGTGGGCTTTACCGGCGCAGAGGATGACCCCGAATCCTCTGAGGGGCACACGATGGAACAGAAAATGGGCCCCAAGAATCTGGGGGTCAACGCGGTAAATGCACATATCACCGGTGTGATAAGCTCTGCCACGCAGTCCTACCCCGAGGGAGTCACAGAGATCACGCCTGACAACTGGTTCGATATATCAAACATCACACAGGAGGCCGCAAAACCGGTAAACAACGGCGTCGTCGTGTCGCTGGATCAGAACAGCAGCTGGACGGTCACCGGAAAGAGCTATATAACACGGCTGATCCTTGCTGAGGGTGCGCAGCTTAAGGGCTGTGACGGGCGCGGGGTCTCTGTGAGCGTAAACGGAAAGAAGGTGGATGCCGCGCCGGGTGAATACGTGGGCATGATCGAGATCTCGCCGGTATGAGCAAAAGCACCTGACAAGAAAGAAATTGACAGCGCCTGATATACAGACATCCAAGAAACCAATTTCTAGGAAAGGACCAACGTCATGAAAAAAGAATGTCCCGAGTGGTTTATTCGCGCCGACAACAGGCTCCTGCGTGTGTATAAATATATCTCGTACATAGCGGCCTGTTGTCTTATCGCAATAATGTTTATTGCAGTTATCAATGTAATTGGTGAAAAGCTGGCAAAGGCCGGTGTCCCGATCTCAGGCATCAGCGGCTATTCCAACTGGATCTCGTACCTACATGTGCCCATTGTGTTTTTGACCTGCGGCTATGTCACGATCGAGCGGGGTCACACCTGTGTGGACATACTGGCAAAAAAGATCCCGCGGCTTTTGTCTATCATCACTTATTATGTGGGCATGGTTTTGGGAGCGCTTGTCGCCGGATATATGTGCTATCGCGGGGTAACCGTGCTGCTGGTGGAGAATATCCAGTATTCTGTAACGATCAGCGACTCCTCCTCCACAGGCTTTCCCCAGTGGCCCTTTACGCTGATGTATTGCGTTGGTATGGCAATGCTTTCGTTCTCCTTCATTTGGATGGTTCTGCGGCAGATTTTCAACTTCCAGCGGAAGACCGAGGAGGATGAGCAGGACGGACCGCAGGACGAGCCGACTACCGAGAAAACCTAAGAGCCTGTACATACAGGAAGCATCAGGGGTATTAAAAATTCCCTACCGATTCGAACAAATATAGAAAGGAAGTATTACAAAATGGCCCCGGCTTTAATTGCGTTAATCGTTTTCCTGATTATGATGGCAATGATCTTTCTCGGTATTCCCGTATTTATTGCCATGCTGAGCTGTTCGTTTGTGGGAATGGTATGGCTTTCCGGCGGTAATTTTACTATGGCTATCACCATGTTCACACAAACGCCCTATTCGACTGGCGCCAGCTTTAACTACGCGGTATTGCCTCTGTTTATGGTCGTAGGCGTTCTCGCCGGCCTGACAGGAATCGCCGAAGGCGCATTCAAATCAATGCGTGCGTGGATAGGCAGACTGACAGGCGGCCTGCTTTACACCGTAATCGGCGCAAACGCTGTTTTTGGCGCTTGCTCCGGCAACTCCGTAGCCAGCAGCATCGTGTTTGCAAAAATGAGCCTGCCGGAGCTGCGGAAAACAGGCTACAGCGAGGAGTATTCTCTGGGCTGCATTTGCGCCTCCAGCGCATTGGCTACCCTGATCCCTCCCAGTATGGGAATCATTACCTTCTGCCTGGTCGCTCCCAGCCCGATAACATATAACGGGCATACGATGACCCTCTCCGTGGGCGCTGCGCTGTGCAGCGGAATCTTACCGGCTATCCTGACCATTGTCATACTGTGTATTGCCATTCGTCTCATCGGTCACTTTAAGCCGGGCTCCATCCCTCCCGGAAGCGGGGAAAAAGTGCCTTTCAAGGAGAAATTAAAAACACTTCGCTTCCTGATCCCGATCCTGCTGCTGTTTATGCTGATCATCGGCGGAACGATGCTGGGCTGGTTCGCCGCTACGATCGGCGGTGCGATCGGCGCTATGGCCGTGTGTATCTACGCTTTGTTTAAGCGTATACCGCTGAAAAAGATTTTTGAGAGCCTCTGGGATGCCACGGTGATGGAAGGCGCTATTTTCATTATCATCATCAGCGGCTCCATGTTCAGTAAATTCATTTCCGCTACAGGCGTTGCATCCACGCTGGCCAATATGATCTCAAATATCCAGGCCCCTGCTTACCTGATTTTTGTGATCGTTGTG
Source organism: Oscillospiraceae bacterium (assembly GCA_021203045.1). Classification (GTDB taxonomy): domain Bacteria; phylum Bacillota; class Clostridia; order Oscillospirales; family Oscillospiraceae; genus CAJOIG01. The sequence continues at coordinate 10,625 of JAJQBY010000039.1, forward strand.
GCGTTCTACATCGTTTGCGGATGCGTGATGGATATCGTGTCGATCATCATCATCACGGTCCCCGTCGTCTTCCCTGTGCTGGCGGCCCTGGGCTTCAATCCCTATGTTCTTGTGATCACGCTTTGCTTCATGACCGAGATCGCGAGCGTCACCCCGCCCATCGGAATGAATGTCTTTGCCACCTCCAACGCACTTCAGATCAGTCCCACTACGATCTTTAAAGGGATCTTGCCCTTTTTCGTTTGCGAGGTCGCTGTTGTGCTGATCCTGGCGGCTGTGCCGTCAATCGTAACTTTCCTGCCTTCCCTGCTGGGATACTCAATGGGTTAAAGTGCCAAGGAGCTCCAAAAAGGAAAAGCCCTCATCCTGAGGGGCTCCGAACGCTTTAATAATAAAAATGAAATGGAGAAACCAAAATGAAAAAAATCTTGGCCTTGATGCTTGCGTTCATCATGCTTCTTTCGTTTGCCGCCTGCAGTAGCAGCAGCACATCGACTGAGGATGATACCGACGAGGAAGCAACCACCGAAGAAGAAGTCGTCGACGAAGAGGCTGCCGACGAAGAAGACGCTGCAGAGGAAGATACTCTCACCTACGAATAAGACAACGATGCAGAGTCTGCCGATGAGACCGACTGGTCTGCGATTGCAGCTGAGATCGACTCCGTGACCATCGTCTTCAATGCGACGGTCAACGAAACCGAGGTCAGCGGCCAGATCATCTCTCAGTTCGGCACCTATCTGGAGGAGCTGTCCGACGGTAAGATCACCCTGAACGTCTATTGGGGCGGCACCGTGTATGACGATGCTACACAGTTCCAGGCCATCCGTGACGGCGCTGTGGATATGATCTCCATCAACCCGATGCAGGACAGCAGCTATCTTCCCTATCTGAGCTGTATGAGCGTTTATGGTACGGGGTCTGCGGAAAACGTGCTGAATCTGTTCAAGGCCCTTGAGTTCGAAAACGAAGAGACTGCCGAGATCATCCAGGCAGAGGCCGCGGAATACAATCTGAAGTATCTGAACGTCCTTGCCAACGGCGTGGACGCCCTGTACTCCACCTTTGAATGGGATACCCTTGAGGAGTTCATGAGCGGTTCTTCCTGCGTCGGCAGCGGCGATACCGGCATTTTCAAGCTCATGGGCATGAATGTCTCTGACGTCACACCGTCCGAGGTGTATGACGCTCTCCAGCGTGGTATTTGTGATTCGACCAACTGTGCCCTGTCTGCTGCTTACAGCATGAGCTGGGATGAGGTCGCCAGTAATATCGTGATCGACGGTCTGTGGGCAGCCGGCAACAACTTCACGATCAACATCGACTTCTGGAATACCCTGAGCGAGGGACAGCAGCAGATCATCCAGGAGGCTGCTGACAGAGCGAGCGATTACAGCCTGGAGCTGCAGAACGAGATGGAGAGCACCATGATCGAGGAGATGGAATCCCGCTCCGACATGACCATCAAATACCTGAGCGATGAGGATTCTCTTGAGTATTATGGCTATCTGTTCACCTCCTCCGTTGAAAACTCCCTGAACCAGGTCTCCGGCGACGAAGATGCGACCGCTAAGATCGTTACCATTCTGGAGTTCGTTTCCGACTACCTCGGCTACGATTGGGAATACGAGGGCTAAAAAACACACGGTGATCCTGCCAAAACCAGGAAACCGGAAATATTGACCGAATAAGCGTCAAATGGTAAATGCTGGCAGAGGTTTATTTCTGCCAGCACTTATCCACATATTAAGATAGGGAAGCTTTTCGGATTCGGTCGATTTTGGAAGGTGTGTCATAGTCTCTTTGGTTGTGGCACTCTTTCCGTCAAATCAATTTTTAATGAAAGGCGGCCGCGTGTCAGCTTATGATTTGTGCTGGCTGGCTGCGGTCGGCATTGGTGATTCTTATGTTTACGACAGAAGAACTGGTGCAGCGCTGGGAGGATCAGCGTGAAATCAAAAACCTGATGGGCAAATACGCCAATCTGGTGCTGCTAAACAGAGAGGGCGAAATCTACAGCCGCTTCTGGTCCGTGGCGGAGGATACCTGCCTGGGCTTTAACGACGGCTGGTATGTGGGCCGCGAAGCGGTCTCCGGCTATTATCAGGCTGTAGTGGAACGGAATATGCTGGTGGCCAAGACCCTGCAGGCCCGCTTCCCCGAACATCTGGGCGGCCAGTCTGACGAGGAGCTGTACGGCGTCGGCCCCTTTAAGGTCAAGCCCCTTTACAACCCGGTCATCGAGGTGGCGGCGGACGGAAAGACCGCAAAGGGCCTTTGGTCCTGCCAGGGCGCCCACAACGAGGCGGGCTCCGCCGGCCCGGTGGCCAACTGGACCTGGGGCTATTTCGCCGTGGATTTCCTTCGGGAGGAAAACGGCTGGAGGATCTGGCATATGCTTTACGTCAACGACGTGGACTGCATCTGCGGCCAGAGCTGGGGCAAGCCCGCAGAACCATATCCTGACCTGCCGGAATTTGCCGCTCTGGGCGCGTTTCAGTATCCGGCGTACACAAAGGCGCAGGCCGTGCGGGAGCTTTATACCCCAAACAGGCCCGTGGCCCTTACCCCCGAAATTCCTGTCCCTTACACAACATTCGCTGAGACCTTCAGCTATGGTATTTGAGAGGAGGGCCTGAGATGAAAAATTTTAACACTGAGGAAACCATGCTCCGCGTCTGGGATGCGGAGGAGATCAAAAAGCTCATGGGCAAGCGCGTGTACTACATCGCCAACGAGTGGCGTGCCAGAGAGCTGGACGAGCTTTGGGTCACCGACCCGGAATATCAGAAAACCGCTTCCTTCGGCCGCAACACCGGATATTATGTGGGCATGGACGCCATCCGGAGCTACTATGTGGGTAAACATGATGCGGAGATGGGCGATGGGAAGGGCTGGCTCAGCAATCACCCTCTTTCCACCGGCCTGGTTCGGGAAGCGGAGGACGGCAAGACCGCCAAGGGCATGTGGTATTCTATCGCCCAGGAGACCCGCCCCAATGGGGACGGCACCGCTACGGCTCTGTGGATGCCGGAGAAGATCGGCGTAGACTTTGTGCGCCAGGCTGACGGCTGGAAGATCTGGCACATCATGATCGCCAATGACCTGGTATGCGAGGCCGGCCATAACAACGAACTGGATCCGGTCTATGTGGATTACGCCACCGACCCGGTGGCCGTGGAGTTCGGCGCGCCGACCATCGAGATGCTGGTTCACGACCAGACCTTCAACTGGTGGGACGATTACCCCTCTATGCCCCGGCCCTACGAAACCTGGAGCGATGAGATAAGCTACGGTCCGGAAGGGTATCACAAGTCCGAGATATTCCAGTTCGGCGCGAAGGAAGGAGGAAACTACAAATGAGACAGTTGACTTTAGAGGAGCGAGTCCGCAATGCCGCCGCCTCCCTGGAGGTCGAGAACGTAAAAGCAGAGCATTCCTACTATCACGGAAGAACCGACGGTGTCAGTGAGTATGGCCGGATATGGTCGCACTCAAAGAATTGCTCCTGGGCTCATGCGTTCGGCCGTATGCGGGGGTTTGACCAGGTCTGGTATGGTTCTGTCGGCAGCTATGACGCCATGGCGATGGAAAACTGGCTGAAGATTTGGAAGCTTTATCCAGAGGTAGCCGGCAAGGACCCCCGGCCGCTGATGGAGGCGTCCGTTCATACCCTGGTTACGGATATCATCGAGGTGGCCGCCGACGGTCAGTCTGCCAGAGGCAGCTTCATCACCCCCGGCGTTATCCATTCCCGCCTGACGGAAGAGGGAAGCAAGTATTGCATGATCCTCTGGGAGCGGTACGGCTCGGATTTTGTATACGAGGACGGCAAGTGGGTCTATCTCCACGAGCACGTCTGCCCTGATATTCCGGGTACGCTGGACTGCACCAACTGGGTGGCGGCAGAGTACCAGCGGCTGACCGATCCCGACTGGAAGCCCGGTCCTCCGCCCAACCAGCCGCCTTATATCGCAGATCCCGGCCCTATGCACAGCCCCTATTCCATGCTGAACAAGCCTGCCGACACCGTGCCCTGGCCGGAGCCGTATGAAACCTTGGATAACGACAATACCTATACACCCTTCCTTGATTAAACATTACGCGATACCTTATGACCTCCGGCCGCAGGGCGGCCGATATAACAAATAGGAAGTATTGAAAGGAGAAACCTATGAAGACGAAACGAATTCTGACCCTGGTGCTGGCGCTGTGCATGGTGCTGGCGCTGGGCGTTCCGGCGCTGG
>JAJQBY010000111.1 GCA_021203045.1 Oscillospiraceae bacterium
GGCGGGGGAGGGAGCGGGGGGCGATATGCCGTCGGCCTCGGCCTCCTTCTGGGCGATGGGAGCGTCGGAATAGAAGTGGTCCAGGCGGATATGGCGCAGCTCATGGGCCAGAGCGCTTTGCTGCTCTGACTCGGAGAAAAGGGTATTGAGATAGATATCGAAGGTGCCGTCATCGTTGGGGAAGGTGGCGGCCTTCACGCTCCGGTTGGGAAAGGGCAGCCGGCGGATATAGTATTCAGGGTCCATATAAAGAAATAGCCTCGCAGAGTTCGCGCCCGCAGGCGCGAATAAAATCTAAATCCGTTTTTGACCGCGGCGTGTACGTGGGCAAAAACTCTTATCGGCCCGGGACTACCGCCCGCAGGCGGTGTGCAAACGCGCAACCGTGCGCAGCACGGCTCTTGGCGCGTGCAGTGCGCGGGTCGGGCCGCAGCCCTCTCAAGTGGATTAAAAGGCGCAGCCTTTTAATCCACTTGATTCCGGCGCAGGGCCGTGAAAAAATCTATAACGGCCTCCACCTCGGCGGGGTCGGCGCCGTCTACGCTTTTGAGCAGGGCGCGGATCTCCGGGCGGGTCTCCACCATTTCCAGATAGCGCTCCAGGGAGCTCTGGGAGTCCGGCTCGATCTGGTCGCTCTCCCCGGTCAGCCAGCCGGGATTGATGTTCAGATATCCGGCGATGGCCCGCAGAATGGGGGCCTTGGGGGACTGTATCTGGCCCCGCTCATAGCGCATGATGGTGGTCTTGTTCATGCCCACGCTGGTGGCCACGTCGTCCAGGGTCTTGCCCCGCAGGACACGGGCGCTTTTCAGCCGGGCCCCCATCACCTGGGGGGACAGTGTGGTGCCTGAGCTCATAGGTATAGCCTCCAATTATGCAAAATTTAGCAGATTTATGAAACTTAATTTGTTGCAAAAATTGATTTTCCTTGATTTATCAATGGTTTGCGGGAAACAGTATACCACAAATCATTGCAAAGCGCAAGAAAAAATACTTGACTTTTTGAAAATGGAGTGCTACTAATATGGCAACGAAAAGCAACGGAGGCGTTCCAATATGTGCGATAAGTGTATGAAATGCAGATATTCAACACCAATATACCTGGATGAAAGTGACAAAAAGCGCCACGCCTGTGGGTATAACCTGAAGCAATACGCCCCCCGGCCCTGTCCCCCGGGGGAGGGGTGCACGGTATACGAGGAGCGGGATGAGGGGGCGCGGAACGAATGGCTGTGAGCGCCCTGGATTTCATAGAGGAGAATCTCTCCATCCGCACCAAGGACGCCCGCATCGTGCCCTTTAAGCTGAACGCCGCCCAGCTGCGGCTGTATCGGGCCCTGGAGGACCAGCGCCGGGCGGGAAAGCCCATGCGGGCCATTGTGCTGAAGGCCAGGCAGCTGGGGTTTTCCACATTGGCGGAGGCCCTGATCTTCCAGCGGACGGCGACCCGGCCCAACATAAACAGCCTGATCGTGGCCCACCGGGAGGACGCGGCGGCGGGGCTTTTCGAGATGTCCCGGCGGTTTTATGAGACCATGCCCGAGGACAGGCGGCCCCCCTGCCGGACGGCCAACAGCCATCAGCTGATCTTCGGCTCCCCGGAGCGGGACCCGGCCCGGCGGGCCAAAGACCCGGGGCTGAACAGCCGGATACGCTGCGCCACCACAGGTGGGGCCGGAGTGGGGCGCGGGGACACAATCCATAACGTCCACGCCTCGGAATTTGCCTGGTGGGTGGGGGATAAGGCCCAGGCCTGGGCGGCGATCATGCAGGCCGTGCCCTCGGAGCCGGATACCATGGTCATCGTGGAGAGCACCGCCAACGGCTATGACCAGTTCCATGCCATGTGGCAGGCGGCGGTGGCGGGGGAGAGCGATTTCGTGCCCCTGTTCTTCCCCTGGTTCGAGGAGCCGTCCTACCGGAAGAAGCCGGACCCGGACGCAGTGTGGACGGCGAAGGAGCGGGAGCTCCAGAGCCGGTATCATCTGGACGGGGAGCAGCTGGCCTGGCGGCGCTGGTGCATCCGGAACAACTGCGCCGGGGACGAGCGCATCTTCCGCCAGGAATACCCCTCCTGCCCGGAGGAGGCCTTCATCACCAGCGGCCAGAGCGTGTTCGACGGGGAGCTGCTGGAGGCCCGGCGCAGCCGCCTGACCCCGCCCATCGCCCAGGGGCGGTTCCTGTGGGACGGGGGCCCGGCCCGGCCCATCCTCCGGGAGGAGGAGCGGGGGGAGGTGCGGATATGGCGGCAGCCCGTGCCCCGGCGGCCCTACGTCATCGGCGGGGATACGGCGGGGGCCGGGTCGGACTTCTTCACCGCCCAGGTGCTGGATAACACCACCGGGGAGCAGGTGGCCGTCCTCCGGCGGCAGTATGACGAATACGAATACGCCCGCCAGCTCTATGCCCTGGGCCGGTATTATAACGACGCCCTGATCGGCGTGGAGACCAACTATTCCACCTATCCCGTGAAGCTGCTGGCCATGATGGGTTATCCCCGGCTGTACGTCCGGGAGCGGCCGGATACCTTCACCGGCTCCCTGATGGATACCTACGGCTTCGAGACCACCAGCCGCACCCGGCCGGTGATCATCGCCCAGCTGGTGGCCGCCTTCCGGGAGCACCCGGAGCTGTTCAACGACCCCCTGACCCTGGGGGAGATGCAGACCTTTCAGTATAACAGCCGCCGCCGGCCGGAGGCCATCGCCGGGGAGCACGACGATCTTGTCATGGCCCTGGCCATCGCCTGGGGCATACGGGAGCAGCAGTCCTTCATAGACGCCCGCCCCCCCCCGCCCGCCCGCGGCGCGGCCGGCGGCTTTAAAGCAGGGGGAACGCCCGCACCCCCCGTCGCAATACCCGCGGCGCGA
>JAJQBY010000046.1 GCA_021203045.1 Oscillospiraceae bacterium
CTTGAAGTCCATCTCGCCGTGGAAGTCCTCCACGCCCTGGATGTCGATGAAGGTGGTGAAGTCGTCCCCATCCTGAATCAAGCCGCAGCTGATGCCGGCCACGGGGGCCTTCAGGGGCACGCCGGCGGCCATAAGGCTCATGGTGGTGCCGCAGATGGAGCCCTGGCTGGTGGAGCCGTTGGAGGACAGCACCTCGCTGACCACGCGAATGGCGTAGGGGAACTCGTCTACGCTGGGGATAACGGCCTCCAGGGCCTTCTCCACCAGAGCACCATGGCCCTGCTCCCGGCGGCTGGTGGAGCGGCTGGCTCTGGCCTCACCGGTGGAGTAGCTGGGCATGTTATAATGGTGCATGAAACGCTTTTCTGTGTCCTCCCAGATGGTATCCAGCTTCTGGGCGGCGGAGAGGGTGTTCAGGGTGGTGATGGACAGAACCTGGGTCTGGCCACGGGTGAACAGGGCGGAGCCGTGTACGCCGGGGACCACGTCCACCTCGGCGGCCAGGGGCCGGATTTCATTCATGACCCGGCCGTCCACACGCTTGCCGGCCAGCAGCCACTTTTTGACTACCTTCTTCTGCAGGCGGTAGATGATCTCGTCCATATACTGCATCATGTCGGGGTGAGCTTCCTCGTATTTCTCCTCCATGGCGGAGATCCACTCGTTGACCCGGGACTCCCGGACGTTCTTGTCGTCCGTATCCATGCAGTACTCCATGCCCTCGAACTCGTTGGCCACCAGAGTGTCGAACAGCTCGTCGTCGAAGGCGGCGTGCTCATACTCAAATTTGGGCTTGCCTACCTCGGCCACCATCTGGTCGATCAGGTCAAGAACGGGCTGCAGCTTCTCGTGGGCCTGAACGATGCCCTCATACATGATGTCGTCGGGGATCTCCTTGGCCTCGGCTTCGATCATGACGATCTTCTGATGGGTGGCGGCCACGGTGACGGTCATCTGGTTCACGGCCTTCTCCGCGTGGGTGGGGTTAAAGAGGTATTTCTCCCCGTCCCAGCCCAGGACGATGCCGGCCAGAGGGCCGTTGAAGGGGATGTCGGAAATGGCGACGGCTGCCGCCGCGCCGATCATGGCAGTGATCTCCGGGGAGCAGTCCCGGTCCACGTTCATGACCTCGCAGGCGATGACCACATCGTTGCGCAGATCAGAGGGGAACAGGGGGCGCATAGGCCGGTCGATGAGACGGGAGGCCAGCACGGCAGGCAGAGAGGGCTTGCCCTCCCGGCGCATGAAGGAGCCGGGGATGCGGCCCACGGCGTAGAGCTTTTCGTTGAAATCCACGGAAAGAGGGAAGTAGTCGATGCCGTCCTTGGGCCGGGCGGAGGCGGTAACGGTGCAGAGGACCGTGGTGTCACCGTACTGGGTGTAGACGGCGGCGTTGCACAGCTCCGCCATGCGGCCTACCTCCATCTTCAGGGGCCGGCCACAGAAGTCCAGCTCCCAGCGATGGAGCGAATCGAATGTCTTGTGTTTAATGATCATGTTCTTTTGTATCCTTTCCTATACTCCAAAATCTATACTCCAGGAAAGCCGGGGGTCCGGCTTAAACTGTGCAGGCTCTGCAGGGGATATATGGGAGGACATATTTACTTGTCCTCCCATAAAAACCTTCATATCCCTCAGCGACAGGTAAGCGAAATGCTCTCTCTTACTTGCGGATGCCCAGTTTGGCGATGATGGCGCGGTAACGCTCGATGTCGTTCTTTGCCACATAGTCCAGCAGGCGGCGGCGCTTGCCGATCATTTTGAACAGACCCTGACGGCTGTGATTGTCCTTCTTGTGGACCTTCAGATGCTCGGTGAGCTGGTTGATGCGCTCAGTCAGGATAGCGATCTGCACCTCCGGGGAGCCGGTGTCTCCCTCGTGGGTCTTGTTGGCTTCGATGATGGCGGTTTTCTGGTCTTTGGTTATCATGGTTTTTGCCTTTCCTTTCGGTGATACTATACCGTCCGGCTGAGTATAGGGCGGCGCCCCAAACTAAGTCCGTCGGCTCAAACGAAGCTACTATAACACAGAATGGCCCGTTTGTCAAAACATATTTGCGGGAGGGCTCCTCAGGGCTCCAGCTGCTCCTTATCCTTGGGCAGCGCAAGGTTCAGGATCACGGCCACCAGGCAGGCGGGGACGATGCCGCTCTCGCCGAACAGATTGCTGATAAAGCTGGGCATATACTGCAGGGCGGTGCTGTGGGCGCCGATGCCGTAGCCCAGGCCCAGGGCGATGGCCACGATGGTGGCGTTCCGGCCGGTGAGGGGCTCCTTGGTGATCAGGTTGACGCCGGAGACGACGATAGAGGCGAACATCATCACAGCGGCGCCGCCCAGCACGGACTGGGGCATGATGGATACGATAGCGCCTACCTTGGGCAGCAGGCCGCAAAGCACCAGGAAAACAGCGCCGCAGGCGATGGCGAACCGGTTGACGACCTTTGTGATGCCCACCAGGCCTACGTTCTGGGAGAAGGAGGTGTTGGGCAGAACGCCGAACAGAGCGGCGAAGGAGGAGCCGATACCGTCGCATATCACCGCGCCGGAAAGCTCCCGGCCGGTCGGCTCCCGGCCAAGGCCGCCCTCGGTCACGCCGGCGGTGTCGCCTACCGTTTCCACGGCGGTGACGATGAACATGACGAGCATGGGCAGTATCGCGGAGATGTTGAACTGGAGCTTTACCGGGAACAGCTTGGGTATCGCGAACCAGGAGGCGTCTGCCACCTCGCTCCATTGGACCACCCAGGAATAGGTATAGGCAGTGCCGTCCGCCGTGACGCCGGTGGTGGGCAGGATAAAGCCCATGATCGTGGCGGCAATATATCCGGCGATGATGCCCAGCAGGATGGCTGTCTGTGAGATGAATCCCTTACAGAAGTATTTCAGGCATATGATGACGATCAGCACGAACAGGCCCAGCAGCAGGTTCGTGGTGGAGCCGAAATCCGCGTTGCTGTTGCCGCCGCCGAAGAAGTTGATGCCCACGTTCAGAAGGCTCAGGCCAATGGCCATGACCACAGTGCCGGTGACGACGGGCGGGAAGAACTTCCGGAGGGGCTTGATGAAAAAGCCCAGAGCGCCCTCCCATAGTCCGCCGATCAGGCAGGCCCCCATGACCGCGCCATAGGCGTAGATGCCGGCCTCTACGTTGGTGGTGATGGTCCCGGCGGCAACACCGGCCATCATGCTGGTGGCGATGCTGTTGTTCATGCCGATGAAGCCGGAGCTGGTGCCCATAACGATGGGCAGCCGTGCGCCGACGCGCCAGATGGGATAGAGCTGCACCAGAGTGATCAGTCCGGCTATCAGCATGGCGTTCTGCAGCAGGGAGATGCGCAGGGCGGCATAGTCCTGCAGGGTGATGCCGCATATGGCCATGATGGACAGCAGAGGCGTAAGGTTCCCCACGAACATGGCCATGACGTGCTGGAGGCCCAGCGGGATGGCCTGGCGCAGAGGAATCCGTCCGTCCAGCTCATAGGGGCTGGTGTAGACAGTGGTATTGTCGGGCTTTGCCATGATCGATCCTTCTTTCGTTTGATTTTAATGAAAAACGGGGCATGAATCGGACATATCTCCCATTCATACCCCATTGCATTGTATATAGAATAACAGATACCTGTAAAAAAGTCAACACGAAAGAGCGCAGCGGGTAAAATACACATGCAACGATATATAGATGTGAGGCAAAGAAATAGAAAAAACGATCGAACTAGTCAGAATGCAGACACTGCATCAATATCTAACGAAAGGACCTGAATATAGCAGCGCGGAAAAAAAGCAGAGTAAGTGGTATTTGCCCCATACATTGTACTGCGCCAGTATCACATCTGTGGTTCTACCGGAGGGCGGCCTTTTGTGCTTCAAGTCATGCCCCCGTGAGGGGGCATCGCATCCATGGCGCAAGCGCAAGGGGGCATAGCAGGTTTCAAGTCATGCCCCCGTGAGGGGGCATCGTGGCGGTATTAGTCGAATCACTCATTGTTTAAGGTTTCAAGTCATGCCCCCGTGAGGGGCATCTCATGCCGTTCATCCACGGCTTCAGGGCAGGGTAGTTTCAAGTCATGCCCCCGTGAGGGGGCATCGCGGCGCTCATGGGCCACCGCCCGAACGAACCGGTTTCAAGTCATGCCCCCGCGAGGGGGCATCGGAGGAACAGGACGGAGGGAAGGGCCGCCGGAATGTGTTTCAAGTCATGCCCCCGTGAGGGGGCATCGCAAGGGCGGAGGCGCGTAAACGCAAGCAAGCGCAGTTTCAAGTCATGCCCCCGTGAGGGGGCATCCACAATAGCGCAAAATCATTGCGGCAAAGCCATAATGTTTCAAGTCATGCCCCCGTGAGGGGGCATCTTCATGCCGTTCATCCAAGGCTTCAGGACAGGTAGTTTCAAGTCATGCCCCCGTGAGGGGGCATCCTTAATGCGCATTTGTCAAGAGAAATTTTTAGAAAGTTTCAAGTCATGCCCCCGTGAGGGGGCATCTCAAGGGGGAGCACCCCAAAACACGGAGGTAATGTTTCAAGTCATGCCCCCGTGAGGGGGCATCCTGGCCGGATTAAAACAGAAAGGAAAACACCATGATTGTTTCAAGTCATGCCCCCGTGAGGGGGCATCGCGAGCAATGTTTACACCCCTCCGGCTCCTCCTTGTTTCAAGTCATGCCCCCGTGAGGGGGCATCCCGCTTCCCGTGCCGCAGCCGGGCCGGGTATCCTCGTTTCAAGTCATGCCCCCGTGAGGGGGCATCAGCTGGGAATCATCGACTTTACGGAGCCCACGCAAGTTTCAAGTCATGCCCCCGTGAGGGGGCATCTCCGCGTAGGCGCTGCACTCAGAAGCTCCCGCAACGAGTTTCAAGTCATGCCCCCGTGAGGGGGCATCCCACCCGCCCGGAGGCGGCAATATAAAGAAGGGAGTTTCAAGTCATGCCCCCGTGAGGGGGCATCTGGGCCGAGCGGCAAGCGATGCAGCCGAATTCAAGTTTCAAGTCATGCCCCCGTGAGGGGGCATCCTGGCAAATGCCTTTAATGGCGCCACCGGCGAGTTTCAAGTCATGCCCCCGTGAGGGGGCATCGCTCCGATAGCCCAATATGCGCCAGTCCAGGATAGTTTCAAGTCATGCCCCCGTGAGGGGGCATCCTCCCCGCCGGCGGGAACGCTAGCTTGCCATCTACGTTTCAAGTCATGCCCCCGTGAGGGGGCATCTATAGCAGGGTGTAAACGTTAGGTCGCCGTTGAGCGTTTCAAGTCATGCCCCCGTGAGGGGGCATCGTCCTTGAGGTCTCCTACGAAAATGCGATCCTTCAAGTTTCAAGTCATGCCCCCGTGAGGGGGCATCCCTGGCCCTGGCCCTCCGATCGTACTCTGAAAAAATGTTTCAAGTCATGCCCCCGTGAGGGGGCATCCGGGAAATACCTCCTTATACCGAGGTCGGTAAACGTTTCAAGTCATGCCCCCGTGAGGGGGCATCTTTGCACCATTTTAGAATCTCAACGGACGGATAAGTGTTTCAAGTCATGCCCCCGTGAGGGGGCATCACTCGTCCACTGGATTTCTGACGGGTGGCCTACCCAGTTTCAAGTCATGCCCCCGTGAGGGGGCATCGTCTATGAACCCAGTGACAACGTCGATGGCGATGAGTTTCAAGTCATGCCCCCGTGAGGGGGCATCCCCTTCCCCAAGACTGCGGGACTGCTGGTGTTCCGTGGGTTTCAAGTCATGCCCCCGTGAGGGGGCATCTTCACCACGCTCTCCGGCGAATGGGATGTGTGGCAGTTTCAAGTCATGCCCCCGTGAGGGGGCATCCGGCGATATGGTGGGACCCGACACATGCTTTAAGCTGTTTCAAGTCATGCCCCCGTGAGGGGGCATCGATACTCCCACAGCCGCATATCCTCCTGCCCCAGCGTTTCAAGTCATGCCCCCGTGAGGGGGCATCTCCAGGCATCCCCCAGACGGATGAGCTGACAGCAGTTTCAAGTCATGCCCCCGTGAGGGGGCATCAAGATTACAAACAACAAACTGACCGCAGAAAATATTGTTTCAAGTCATGCCCCCGTGAGGGGGCATCCTTTGACGACTGGTTCCTGGACGTGGATTCGGAACTGTTTCAAGTCATGCCCCCGTGAGGGGGCATCGGGCTTTTTGCTGCTTTTCCTGCAGAAGCTGCGTACTGTTTCAAGTCATGCCCCCGTGAGGGGGCATCTGCCGTGGACAAGGGATACATCCCCATTGCTCCACAGTTTCAAGTCATGCCCCCGTGAGGGGGCATCCTATACGGTAGCGGGCAAAACAGCGCAGTCAGAACTTATGTTTCAAGTCATGCCCCCGTGAGGGGGCATCGCAGCTTGGTGGTATCGCCGCCGATCTCCACGGTGAGTTTCAAGTCATGCCCCCGTGAGGGGGCATCTACGGATATGCTTGCCGAATATGGCATTGAGGTCTATGTTTCAAGTCATGCCCCCGTGAGGGGGCATCGTCCTGCCGCCGCCACGGTTGGCGTGTCCCTTTTCCGTTTCAAGTCATGCCCCCGTGAGGGGGCATCCTCATGGCTTTTTCTTCTCGCCCGCCCCCTGGGGGTTTCAAGTCATGCCCCCGTGAGGGGGCATCCTTGGAAAAAACGAGATCGTTGCATACCAGGCCTCCCGGTTTCAAGTCATGCCCCCGTGAGGGGGCATCGAAGGGGTCCATCACCATGATTCCCATCCTTACCATGGTTTCAAGTCATGCCCCCGTGAGGGGGCATCTGCAAATTTCACCAAAATACGCTATTGCTTTTTGATGAGATCCACAATTTTGCTCCTCGATATCTATGAAAACATGAGGAGAAAGGAATGAATTTCGGCTGTTTCAGGGGGAAAAACGGCCGGCTGGACCATCGTTTTGCTGCGCGAACCCGGCGGAAAATGGGCACCGGAACAGGCTCGCGCTGAATTACAGTATGATCACGTCGTCCTGTTCATAGCGCAGACCACGCCCCAAAGATTCGATTTTGGGGCGCCAGTTGCTGCCCAGACGGTACAGACGAACGGAATCCTTTTCCTGATTGATTGCCTGCGTCAGTTGTGCCTTCAGCGCCACCAATTGTGCTGGGTCGACGAGCAGTTCAAACACTGAGTTTTGTACGCGGCAGCCATAGGCTTCGCAGATTTTTGCGACTTTGCGCAGTCGTTTGGCTCCGGCAGCGTCCGTGGTGTCTACGTCGTAAGAAAGAACGATCATCATCGGTGCTCACCTCCAATGGAATGGTGGATATTCGTCCAATTCTCCTCGAAGGACCCGGGCAAAGAGCATGGCCTGAGCGTGTGGGATCATACCGATAGGGATGGTTTCCTCCAAAAACGGATGGCGTATCTCCTCGCGCTTTCGCTTCTGCCAGGCAGTCAGCACTGTTTTTCTCCCGTCCTCGCTGAGTAAAACCGGTGGTGTGAGTTGTTCAAAGCTCTTCTCTGTGATCTGTCCACGGTGGATCAGTGCAAGTGCTAATCGATCACAGAGCGGTGCGCGCAATTCCTCCATCAGATCAAGCGCCAGCGCAGGTCGTCCAGGACGGAGAGTATGAAGGAACCCGGCCGCCGGGTCGAGTCCCACGCCTTCCAGCGCAGACTGCACGTCGTTTTTCAGTAGGGTATAAAGAAAGGATAGTAACGCATTGACAGGGTCTTCCGGGGGACGACGATTCCGCCCAGAGAAGGTCAGTGTTTTGCTGTTGAGTATAGCGGGAAAGGCGGCAAAGTAGGCAGCTGCTGCGGCTCCCTCTAAGCCACGCATGGAGTCTACAGAAATGGCATCTTGCAGCTGAACCGAAATGCCTGTGATTTTTTCGAGGGCAAGGGTCAGTTCTGCCTCTCCCTCGCTGTGCTCTCGACGCATTCGCAAAAGAAAGCCTGCTTCAGATGCTAGCTTGCCAAGCAGAAAGCTCTGAGCAAACCGGGTTCGCTGATTACAATCCTCCATGGCGGCAAACTGTCTACGCCGCAAGAGGATATTTCCATGCACCGGTCCCTGAATTCTGCCGTAAAACCTTCCGTACTCAGAGAAAAAACAAAGAGAGATGCCGCGCTGGCCGCAGAAAGCGATCAGCGGCGTCGAAACAGTAATGTTACCAAAACAGCAGATGGAGTCAATGGTGGCGGCGGGCACACGAACCTTTTCCTCACCACCTACTTTGACCGCGATTGCCTCGTTTTGCAGTGACAGATAGGTTTCCGGCGTTAGAATATACAGGGTGTTTTTCAACTGCTTCATGATGGCTCCTCTCCCAACGCCAATGCCCAGAGGGAGCGGCAATAGCTTTTTGAGGATTGCCTCCATCTGGGCTGACAGATGGACTGCATAGAACACTTTTTGCACTTTGGGCCGTATACTGCATCAGGAAGTACATCCTGTGCCAGCAGCGTCTGAACGCGCTGCGCAGTCTCTGCTGTTTTTTCCGCAAGGCGGAGGTAAGTGCTACCTCGCTTCTGCGGTGAGCGTTGATATAGAAAATCGCTCCTGCGGGGACGGTGCCCCCAAACTGTTCCTCCAAGCATATCGCCTGGGCGCAGAGCTGGATATTATATTCCTCCTCCCGTCGCACAACGCCGTGTTTGTACTCCACCGGGTAGAGATGAAATCGTCCGTCACCATAGGGAAGCGTTACTCCATCAGCCGCGGCCCGGGCCTCGACGCAGTCGCACTTCCCATTGACACCGAGGGTGTGGGAATAGATGCTCAGTTCATAGAGGTAAAGGTCTTCTCCCTTCCGTTCCACTCGGGCCGTATGGACCCTTTGATGTTGGATACGGCCAGAAGCTGTATCTGCATTTTCCTCCCAGGCTTGCTCGATGGCCAGCAGGCCGCACCGCCGTGGACAATATCCATATTGGGACAGCCAGGACAACGGAAACAGTTCCTGATCAGCAAAAGAGCTCGGCATCTTCTGGCACCTGGTTCCAGCTGATCTCGCCATATGGGGAGGTCAGGAAGCCTACGTCTACACCGGCGGGACGATCCTCCAGACGGACGATGGTATTATAGTCTCTCCAGGAGCGGGGATAATCGACCTCCGGCTTTTTCTCTACCTGAATCATATCAAATAGGCGGTGAGCGGGTGCGCAGCCAAGCTTTGCCTGCCGTTTCCGCTGGTCTTGGTCGGAGTCGGTACCCACATGGCGGAAAATGACCAGGGGGGTGATAACAGACATCTCACCCTTGCTGGCAGAACGGTCATGCTCATACATATTCAAAATGGCCTCAAAAAGAGCTTTCAAGTCCTTCTCATCAAAGCCGGTCTCCTGCGCCAGGTTCGCGCTGATGAACCCCCTGGCTTCATAAAGTCCGTAAGGCGTGAACTGCTTTCGGCCCATGGTACGCAGGGTGTCCTCGGACTGCTCCGCCTCCCATGCCTCATAATCTGCTGCCGACTTGGCGGTGGAAACATCTTCTGCTTTTGCCATTCTTGTGATAGAGATGTCCTGAGACAGGATTGGATCAAGAGAGCGGGCAAACGTTAGTTGAACAGGGCCACGTACCTGGCCGGCATTGGGTCCAGTGGACATGACTGCACCAAAGGTGCGCACATCATAAAATATCTCGCAGGCAGCCATCCGTCCTGCATACACCGCTTCCTTTCCTTTGGCGGACATCTCCACACCGGCCAGTTCTTTTGCCCTGGCAATGCCGGTGTTGATATTGCTGGCGCTGCGAACCAGCATCTCCATGCCGTCCTCGCCGGAAAAGGCGGTCTGCACGTAGTTGCGGATACGACGCTTGATGGCCACATCGGTGATATAGCCGTGCATATCTTGGGGATCCATGCGGGGACTGTTACCCAGGTCGGGGTCGCCGTTGGGGTTGCCGTTGCGGCATTCAATGTAGAAAAGAAACTCATAGCGATTTTCAATAGACATGGTAGAATCCTCCTTATTTGTTCCCGGCGGGGGTGTATATAGCCGCCCGCTGTTGATAATATCCCAGGGCAAACTCTGTTTGCTGCTCCTGATTCAGTGTAGTGGGGATGGTGCGTTGACCGATCTGTGCGTAAATAGAATCCAACATTTTTTGATAATGGATGGAAAGACCCTTCTCCTCCAGTTTGGAAAGATGATGTTGGGAGAGCTGTGCAAGCTTCCCGATGACAAACGCGGGCGTGGCGCTGGCTGCGGCATAGTATCGCTCTGCCACGGTAACGTTTACATCCGGCATGGCCTTTAACTGAATCGTGTTATAGACAGCCATTAGTTGTCCGCAGCAATAGGCCACTGTCCGGGGGGATGTGTTGATGTCGGTTCCCATGATTTTTTTCTCTCCTCTCCGCCGCTGATGCCGAACCAGCCAGGCTTTCAGCAGCTGAAATGCCATTGATTCTTTTTGTATTGTCTGCTTGGATGTTGTTTGTCCTGTCTCCTGGTTAGATGTCAGCATCCCCGAGCGGATGTAACGCAAGGCCCGGGCGGCCACCTCGTCCGGTAGTGGATTTCCATTGATAATGGCATCCAGTAGCCGTCCGGAAAGGTTAGCAAGTTCCTTATCCACACGTTCCCATTCCTTTTTTGGGTCGCCGCCTGGCTTTAGCAGGCGGGTACACAGAGTGTTCAGCTTGGGTGGCTTTGTCCAACCTGTTCCCCGCGGGTTTACCAGCAGTAGATCATCAAACCACTGGTTAACGTTGGCGCACAGGGTTTCAAAGCTGCCTTCATACCAGCCCCGGACCATCATGCGTCCGCCAGCGCCAGACAGCGGCATGATGTAATAGCGGGCGGACAGGACAGCGGGCGGTCGTTCACCCCTTCGAACACTGCCAAGCAGCTGCCTGGCACTATTGAGCGCGTTGCGCTCAGCTTCATCGCTGTCCGGTCCCTCCGAAGCGGACGGCAGCTCATTCTCATCGTCTGCATCGCCCCCCCAAAAGCCGTCCATAATGTCGCGGAAGGGATCAACACTTTCGGGGATGTCTCCAGCGTACCAGTGAAGCAGTTTGGCACCGCCGAAGACAGGCGCCTCGCTGATCAGCTTTGCCAGTGCCGCATTGACGGCGGTTATGCCTTCTTCCGAGACGGCAGCGTTGGCGCTTTGTTTCAGTCCATAAGACTGGAAGGCGTCCTTATCAAAACAGAGAAAGGCATCGCCGGAGGTATGTCCGCCCACGCTAAGCAGGCCGGATACCTTTGGAACTGTCGTTAGTGCCGGGGCCAACTCACCTGTGACCAGGCAGCGAGGTAGGTCTCCGGAGGAAGCGGCATCAAACATTGTTCGAAATTCCTTCCACCAAGTGAAACAGCCCTGGAGCTTCTCTGCGGGCACACCGTCCACCACAAACCCAATGGGGTCCCCCCCTTTCAGCTTGGTTTGCCCCAGCGCTTCAATGATGGCTCCTCGGACCTCCTCCGAGCGGAGGGCACAGGAGATAGCACGGAAACTCGGTTCGTAAGACTCGCCGTTTTCCAGCATGGATAGGAAGAAATCGTGCTTGACAGGAACATTTTTGTCCTTTTTATCATCCTCCACTATGCAGAGGGGGATCTTTGCTTTTTCTATCAGTGGATTACAGTAACGGGTCCCGTTTGCGGCGGAGCCAATGTCCGGCGCGTAGACCGGCGCTGCATCCTTCTCTCTCCTCTCTATTCCGAGGAACTCTCCCTCCTTTGACAAGTGGATATAGCCTTTCAGTGCCTTATTCTTATATCCTGCCAGGGCAGCCAGATCATGCGCGTAAGCGTAGTCTGCCAATTCTGTCAGCATGAGCTCTCCCCCTTTCCAGGCTTTAGTACCAGCGGGGAATCATAAGGTGGTACCAGAATGACACCGTGTTCCATTTTTGCCCGATAAAGGGAGACAGATGGTTCAGTTTTTTTACCCAATTTCCATTGATGCAGGTCGTAGACGTCGTAGAGCATCAGCCCCAGGTCAGTGCTATCTTCGATAGGGGATTCCTCCATGCTGCCCCACTGATAATAGGCGGGAAATTCCCGTGTTCCCATGGAAGGCTGGAGAAAATTTTGCCCTCGCTGCACCCGTCGTTCGAATTGGTTGTAGAGTTGTTGGGGTGTACCACAAAAGTCCGGACGGAGCACCATCTCTGCTGTTATGCGGTACCGAACATCCTTCAAAACAACGGATTGCCTCTGGGTGCGATCATCCTCGATGTAGATGTAGGATTTTGCCGGGTTGCTGTTGTTATAGGACAGTTTTTTCTTGACCTCATTGCGCTTAAAGGTGATAAACCGAATAGGTTTCAGTACTTCGATCTGCTTCACCTGCCAGTAAAACTCCGCCGGTTTGGAGTAAATGGAGGCCAGCAGGCCCCGGATGCCGCTGGGGGTGGGTACCGGGTAACTCAGTCGCTCCACCTTGCATTCCGGCTTGGTCCAGCAGGCAAAGTCTCCCCAGACGGTGATAAGCACCGGTGTAGTCGTTCGCATAGCGTTCCCTTCTTCCTTAAAAAATTCCATCAAACTGGGCATCAAAGTAAAGCCCCTGCTTCTCGTTATAAAAGTCACGATTGCCCAGTAGGTAATAGTTGGTGGGCACGGGCTGAGCACTTTCAGGAGAACGATAATAGAGGCGCTGGCAGTTTTGCACCACAGTTGCTTCATCATAACAGGATACAGGATACAGTGATCTCCCGTGCCGACCGGATGATCTCGCTGGTCAGCCCGCGGCTGTCCAGTTGGTCACGAAGCCTCTCGTATAGAGCTTGCTTCCCGGCATAAGGGACAATGACCTGCACACCGGCCTGTGGGATTATCCGGTACTGCTGTTCGGTTTCCGAATAATCTTCTGACTGGATAGCAGCACGCAGCTCCTTTCTATCGCCAGCATCATTTCCGTAGAGCGGTTGATAGTATTCGTCGATATGGGACAAGTTGTTGCAGTCGATCTCGTGGCGGCTTGCCAGTGTGCGAACGTACAGGGTAGCCCGTTCGTATTCCTCCGACGGGTAAAGCCGGCCCTCCGCGTTGGGAACAAAGACAGTCATCTGTCCGTCTGGGCCCTCACCATTGCGGTTGCACCGTCCGGCGGCTTGAATGAGGGCATCCAGCGGGGCCAGCGCACGATAGAGGACAGGAAAATCCAGATCCACACCGGCTTCCACGCACTGTGTGGCGACCAGAAGGCAGGGGAGACCGTCCCTCAGTCTCCGGCATACCTCTGCCAGGACATCACTGCGATGGGCAGAGCATAGGTCGGTGGACAGATAGAACACTTCTCCCTCGGGACGAAGTTCGCACACGACCTGTAAGAGCTTACGGGCATGGCGCTTCAGGTTGACAATGACACAGCACTGGGGATAAATCTGCATCTCCTCCGCCAGATCACGGAGGGAGATGGGCTTATCGAGTCGCCAATGCCAGGTTACCCGCCGGGTGGCGGCAAAAAGCGCAGGCGGATCAGGTGCAATCTCCCTGGGCTGCCAATTCAATCCCGGGCGATGCTGGAAGGAGGGCTGGGTCGCGGTGGAAAAAACGGCAGTGCAGTTGTAGCTGTCGCAGAGCAGCTTTACCGTCCGCAATGTGGCATCCAGTAGACGCGGGGGTAAGGACTGGGCCTCATCCAACACGATCACACTGTTTGCTAGCTGATGCAGGTGACGGCATTGCCCAGCCTGGGCGGAAAACAGCGGTTCAAAAAAGCTGACGTTAGTCGTGACGATGCAGGGGGCATCCCACCGCTCCGCCAGCAGGCGAGTGTTCTCTGACCAGTGGATGTTGCTGTGTAGCTCTAGTAACTCCGGGATGATTTGCAGGTAATCCCGACAATTCTGCTCGATGATAGTCAGATAGGGCAGGATGAGAATGATCCGGCGTTTGTCCCAGCGGACACAGTGCTGAAGGGCAAAGGCGAGGAGACTCAGGGTTTTGCCCAGACCGGTGGGTGCGGTGAGGGTGAACAGGCCGGGAGACTGATTTCCGGCGTCTAGGCAAGCATCGAAGAGTTGATCTCTTAGTTGATTCAGTGCTGGAGACGCAGTGGAACACTGTTGCTTCTCTCGTCGCACGGCTGCCAACCGCTCCAAAGCCATATCCGGCTTCAGAACTGGGCCGGTGTGCCGGGCCAGATAGCCTGGCTCGTAATGCTCGGCTGTGCCACTCCAGTCTGCATCTATTAGAGCGGAGAAAAGGAACCGCTGAAAGAGCATTCTGCTCAATTTGGGGTCCTCTGTGGCTTGAAATGCGGGGGCAGGGGTCAGATTTCGCCTAGGGGTGAAAGCTCTGCGCCACTCTGTCATCGCCTGCTGATATTCAGCCGGGCCGAAAAGGGCGTATTCCCGGTTTTGACTGTCCAGATTCCTGCCATTTCCGTTCCAGGAGCGTTTGATATCATCCTCATAAGAGGAGTATCCCTGAAGCCCGCAGTGATGACTTGCTACGGTGGTAGACAGCAGTCTTCCAGCCTCGGAATCTGAACCATACATACGGGTCAGCAGTGCGGCTCCGGGTAAGGCATGATTCACGCCGGTTTTCTGATGGGTAAGTACCAATTGAAAAAGTTTGGAGAGTTTGCCGAAATCGTGGGTTTTTCCTAGAATATCGCCCCAGTCTCTGTAGCCGATCGACGCAAGAAATTGGGCGCAGAGCGCACCAACCCGGGAGAGATGAACCTCGGCTGTTTCATTCTGCCCGGAAGCATTTTCGCTGTGTGCGTAATAAATCATATCGCAGGCATCATCTTCTTTCTGTTTTAGCATAACAGAGAAAGAATAAAATGTAAAGTAAATTTGAACAATTCTGGTTATAATATTCTGAGAATTATTTTGTATATATTGCACAAAAATTCTATTTTAGAGGGCTTTGTTGTCCGGGCGGATGTCCTAAGCCTTTCTTAAAAGGGATGTCTACGTTT
>JAJQBY010000035.1 GCA_021203045.1 Oscillospiraceae bacterium
TTACCCGCCACCCCCGCGATCTCCCCAGACGCGTCCGTCGGCTGCGGCACAGCTCAATACCCCGGTGCCGGCGGCGTTGCGCAGGCCCCGGTGAACGCGGGCAAAGTAGGATGGGTCGATGGCGTATCTGTCTGCCGCGTCTGCGCACAGGGCGGGCATATATTTGGTGAGTATGTGTTCCTGAGCTTCCATAGGTTTCCTCTTCCCCTTTCCCGTATGAATGACTCTATTATAGGCCCTTATTTTTGATTTTGCAAGTTTTAATTTTAAAAAATTCAAAATCGCCCTTCAAAAACGGCTAAAACGGGCTTTTCTCGGGAATATTTGCAATTTATCACAATTAATCCACCATCATATGGACATTTTTTGTTATGATTCACAGTAGAAAAACTGTTTACGAAAGAGGAAGAACCGTTGTATAATAGGTAAAGAAGTATGCAGACAGGGGGATGAGATCATGATAAAGCTGACAGATAAGCCAGTCATGTGGCAAAAGGGCGGGCCTGCGGAGCCCACACCGGCGGCGGACCGAGGCAGGACCATGGCCGCCGGGGTGCTGGCCGCTCACGGAGGGCGGCAGATACGCTTTGACGCACTTATAAGCCACGATATAACCTATGTGGGCGTGATACAGACAGCCCTGGCCTCCGGCCTGGAGCAGTTTCACATCCCCTATGTGCTGACGAACTGCCACAACAGTTTGTGCGCCGTGGGAGGGACCATCAACGCGGACGACCATGTGTTCGGCCTGTCCGCCGCGAAGAAATTCGGCGGGGAGTACGTTCCGGCTAACATGGCAGTGATACATCAGTATGCGAGAGAGGCCCTGGCCCGCTGCGGGGGCATGATTCTCGGCTCTGACAGCCACACCCGCTACGGCGCCCTCGGCACCATGGGCATCGGAGAGGGCGGCCCGGAGCTTGTGAAGCAGCTGCTGGGCGACACCTACGAGGTGCCGGAGCATAAGGTGATACTGGTCTATGTGACGGGTCGCCCCCGGCAGGGGGTGGGGCCCCACGACGCGGCCCTGGCCCTGTGCGGGGCGGTGTTCCCCAACGGCTTTGTGAAAAACGCGGTACTGGAATTTGCAGGTCCCGGGATAGCGGGCCTTTCCATGGACTGGCGCATGGGGGTGGACGTGATGACCACGGAGACCGCCTGCCTCTCCAGCCTCTGGCAGACGGATGAGAAAACCCACGCCTGGCTGGCCCTCCGGGGCCGGGGGGATACCTACCGGTCCATGGCCCCGGCGGACGGGGCCCTATACGACGGCATGGTGGAGCTTGACCTGTCCGCCGTCGTGCCGATGGCGGCCATGCCCTTCCACCCCTCCAAGGCGGTGCCGGTGTCGGAGATCGCGGGCCGCAGGGCGGGCCAGGGCATCATCGCCGGCTGCGCCGGAGGGCTTCTGGAGAATATCGCGGAGGCCGCCGCTATCCTGAAGGGCCGCCAGACCGGGAACGGCTATTTTGACCTGTCCGTCTACCCCGCCAGCGTGCCGGTGAATATGGCGGCCATCCAAAACGGCTCCGTCCAGGCCCTGCTGGAGGCCGGGGCAGTGCTGAAGCCCTGCTTCTGCGGGCCCTGCTTCGGGGCGGGAGACGTTCCGGCCAACGACAGCGTCAGCCTGCGCCATACCACCCGGAACTTCCCCAACCGGGAGGGGAGCCAGCCCGGCCAGGGCCAGAAAGCGGAAGTCATTCTGATGGACGCCCGCTCCATCGCCGCCACCGCCGCAAACGGCGGCATCATCACCCCGGCCACGGAGATAGACTATGAACCCTCAGTGGTGGAGGATAACTATGACCCCACCCCATACGCCAGCCGGGTGTATCACGGCTTCGGGAACCCCCAGCCCGGGGAGGAGCTGCGCTATGGCCCGGGCATCCGCCCCTGGCCGGAGATACCCCCCATGCCGGAGGATCTGGAGGTCACCTTTACGGCGGTGATTCAGGACCCTGTCACCACCACGGACGAGCTTATCCCCTCCGGGGAGACCTCCAGCTATCGCTCCGACCCCATCAAGCTGGCCTCCTTCGCCCTTTCCCGCCGGGTGCCGGAGTATGTGCCCCGCTGTCAGGCTCTGCAGGCCCAGGGCAAGGCCAGCGCAATATACGCCGTAAAGCCGGGGGACGGCTCGGCCCGGGAGCAGGCCGCCTCCTGCCAGCGGGTGCTGGGGGGCGCGGCAAACATAGCCCGGGAATACGCCACCAAGCGCTATCGCTCGAACCTGATCAACTGGGGCATCCTGCCCTTCCTGTATGACGGCCCCTTTGAGGCCGAGCCGGGAGAGGTCCTCACCGTCCCCGGCATCCGGGAGGCCATCGCCTCCGGTGCGGAGCAGGTGACGGGCATTTTCCGGGGCCGGGAGATCACCCTGGGCCTGGGGACCCTCTCCCATAAGGAGCGGGAAATATTGCTGGCCGGGTGCCTTATGAACTGGTACCGGCTGCATAAGGAGGCGCAAAGTGGCTGAGAAGATTATCATGCAGACCCCCATCGTAGAGATGGACGGGGATGAGATGACCCGCCTGATGTGGGCGCAGATCAAAGAGGAGCTTATCGCCCCCTTCGTGGAGCTGAAAACGGAGTATTACGACCTGGGCCTGCCGGAGCGGGAGCGGACGGACGACGGCGTCACCATGGAGGCCGCAAAAGCGGTGGAAAAATGGGGCGTGGGCGTGAAGTGCGCCACCATCACCCCCAACGCCAAGCGGATGGAGGAATACCACCTCTCCCGGATGTATCCCAGCCCCAACGGCACCATCCGGGCCTATCTGGACGGCACCACCTTCCGCGCCCCCATCCTGCTGCCGGGAACCGTGCCTCTGGTCTCCTGCTGGAAGGAGCCTATCACCATCGCCCGCCACAGCTATGGGGATTTGTATAAGGGCACGGAGTACCGGGTCCCCGGCCCCGGCGCGGTAAAGCTGACGGGCAACGGCGCGGACAAGACCATTTTCGATTTCAAGGGCCCCGGCGTGGTGATAGGAATGTATAACACGGACGACAGCATCCGCTCCTTCGCCAGAAGCTGCTTTGCCTGCGCCCTGGACAAGGGCCAGGACCTGTGGTTCTCCTGCAAGGACACCATCTCCCAGACCTACGACGGCCGCTTCCGGGACATCTTCCAGGAGGTATATGACGGGGAATACAAGGACCGCTTCGCCGCGGCGGGCATTACCTATTTCTATACCCTGATAGACGACGCGGTGGCCCGCTGTATGCGCTCCCAGGGGGGCTTTGTCTGGGCGCTGAAAAACTACGACGGGGACGTGATGAGCGACATGATCGGCGCGGCCTTCGGGGCCCTGGCCCTGATGAGCAGTGTGCTGATTTCCCCCTCGGGGCGGTATGTATACGAGGCCGCCCACGGCACCGTCACCCGCCACTGGTATCGCCGCCGGCAGGGAGAAAAGACCTCCACCGACCCCATGGCCACCATCTTCGCCTGGGCCGGAGCCCTGCGGAAGCGGGGCGAGCTGGACGGACTGGCCGGCCTGCAGGCCTTCGGAGACCGGCTGGAGCAGGCCAGCCTCCGGGCCATCGGGGACGGCGTCGTCACCAAGGACATGGCCGCCCTCACCGGCGCGGAGACCAGCGTGGACACCGAGACCTTCCTCTCCGCCGTCCGCGCCCGCCTGGGCTGACGGGGGACGGACAGTCTCTAATAAAAATTCAGGGCGGGACAGACCGTTGCGGTTTGTCCTGCCCTGTTTTATTTTGCTGCTCGCTCATTACAGGTCCACATTGGGGTTGGTATATCTGCCTGTTTTTTCCGTTTTTTTGCCATACTGAATTGCCTGCTCCGGGCAGCGATGAATACATCCCAGGCAGCAGGCGCAGTCATCCTTCGTCCAGACCGGCTTTCCGTCCTGCAAGCGAATCAAATTTTTGGGGCATATGTCCGCACATAGTCCACAGCCGATGCAGTTTTCATTCACCCAGAAATTTTTGGTAGCTTTGCGCTGGCCCGGAACGGCGATTTTCTTAATCAGGAATTTCATCGGCGCGGGCATCTGCTTCGTTTCGATAGTCGCATGCTTTCGGGATTCGATGTTTTCTATTATGCCATTCAAGCATATGTCGGCGTTTTCAAGCATTCGCATCTGTTCATCCTTTTCCGTCAATGGGAACATGGGAATATAATTGTCCGGCATTTCCACCTTAAAAGCGGCATTTAGCGCAATTCCCTTTTTCTCCAGAATGTTCCTCATGGTTTCCTCTGCGGTTCCACAGCTTTTTCCGCAGGTGAAAACAGCAAATACATAGCAACCGGCCGATACATTCTTTATCACGAGATCGTCCAAAAATTCCGCGACTGCATAGGCCATATCGAAATCATAGGTGGGGCACACAAAACCCAGCAGCGGGCTTTCCCTGACATCTATCTCCGCTGTCCGTTCCTTCATCATATTATTGATGGAGCGCAGCTCGCTACCCGTTTTTGAACCTATTTTTTCCGCGCAGTATTTGCTGTTGCCCGTCCCTGAAAAGTATAATATCATTGTCTGACCTCAACTTTCTGTGATCGGCGGATTTCTCACTGATAATTTCGCCTGAACCCCTTTTTCCAATGGGCTTTACATGGCTCGCGCTTTACATATCAAATTATAAATGGTACAATATCAATATGCAAGTACGTTATTTTTTAATAGGTACTATCGTTTTTAATAGTATTGGTGATTGATATGAAGGATTACAACGATACAATAGAAAATTGCCCGCTTGCCAGCGTTCAAAAAATAGTACACGGCAAATGGACAATGGTCATTATCTATTTTCTGAGTCAACAGACCCTGCGCTTCAGTGAATTGAAGCGCAAGCTCCCCAATGTTACTGAGGCGAACCTGACGAAAGAATTGAGAACGCTTGAGCAATATGGTCTTGTTCACAGAGAAGTATATCGGGAGGTCCCTCCGCGGGTCGAGTACTCGCTTACCCCCATCGGGATCAAGTTTATTCCCGTTCTGGAGGCCCTTGAACAATGGGCGATTGAATATAACGCACAGTGAGGCGGTTTTTCCAGGGGGACGATAGGGTAGCTCACTCGTCCTCCTCCGTGGGGTTTACATGGACCATCACGTGCTTCACCTGGGGAAACTCCGTTTCCAGGGCCAGGTGGACGGCCTCGGCGATGCTATGGGCCTGGCGGAGGGGCATGGAGCCGTCGGCCCGTATCTCCATCTCCACATAGACCCGGCTGCCGAACATCCGGGTATGGAGCAGATCGATGCCCAAAACCCCCGGCTGGGCCAGGGCGCAGGCGCGCATCTGCTCCTCCGTCTGCCGGTCGCAGGAGCGGTCTACCATTTTATCCAGGGCGTCCCGGCCTATATCCCAGGCCGCCTTCAGGATACACAGGGAAATGACCACGCTGGCCGCCGCATCCATAAAGGGCAGCCCCAGCATGGCGCCGCCCACGCCGATCAGCGCCCCGACGGAGGAGAGCGCGTCCGAGCGGTGGTGCCAGGCGTCCGCCATCAGGGCCGTGGAATTGACCCTCAGGGCGTGGCGGCGGGTATAGCGGTACATTCCCTCCTTGGCGAGGATGGACACGATGGCCGCGCCCAGGGCCAGCGCCCCCGGCGTTTCCAGCCCCTCAAAATCGCCGGATATCAGGGTGTTCAGACCGTTCCAGCCGAGGCCCAGGCCGGTGGCCGCCAATATGCCCGCCAGCAGGATCGCCGCCGCGCACTCCATCCGCTCATGGCCATAGGGGTGCTCGGCGTCCGCCGCCTTTTGGGACAGGCGCACCCCCACCATGACGATCAGGGTGCTGAAAACGTCCGAGGCGGTGTGTACCGCATCGGAGAGCATGGCCCCGGAATGGCCCAGCACGCCCGCCAGCAGCTTCATGACCATCAGAAGGATATTGCCTGTCAGTGTCACGGCGGACACCCGCATCACCACCGGCAGCATGGCCTGGGGGTCGTTTTTTCCAACTCGCTGCATTTCAATTCCTCCATGGGGACAGAAAAATCCACGGGACAGTTTTTGAAAGCGTTGTCCCGTGGATTATTATATGTCTGCATCCACTGTCACGTCCGTGACCCGGCCCCGGCGAGCATCCGCCGGCCTGTTCGGTTTTATTCTGGCGCTATCCTATCACGGAGGAAGGAGATTAGTCAAGCGTAATGATATGAGGCGGCCTGGCAGAAATGAGGACTGGCTGGCAGTACGCTCACGCCGGTCCTCATTAAAACGGTTCGCCCCTCAGCCTTGGGTTCTTTGCTGCTCGGCAGCGAACAGGGCCTCATACCTCACGGGTAATTCCAAACAGCTTTTCATGACAGCAGCATCCTGTCGTTGTCCAGGGCCTTGCCCACGCCGGCCTTGAATCGCTCCAGAAGGTCCTCTACGGTCAGGCCCTCCCGCTCCGGGCCGCCTACGTCATAGATGATATGCCCGGCGTCCATCATCAGGGTCCGGGTGCCAAGGGCCAGGGCGGAGGACATATTGTGGGTAATCATCAGACAGGTCAGGTTCCCCTCCCGGACGATCTTCTCCGTCAGCTCCAGCACCTTGTCCGCCGTGGCGGGGTCCAGGGCGGCTGTATGCTCATCCAGCAGCAGAAGCTTCGGCTCCACCATAGTGGCCATCATCAGGGTCAGGGCCTGGCGCTGGCCGCCGGACAGCAGTCCCACCGGCTGCCGCATCCGGTCCTCCAGCCCCATGTTCAGCAGCGCCAGCCGGTCCCGGAAGCGAGCCTTGTCCTCCTTGGTGATATGGCTGAGCCAGCCGCCGCTGCCCGCTGCCAGGGCCATATTTTCCTCGATGGTCATGCCGGGGGCGCTGCCCCGCATGGGGTCCTGGAACAATCGGCCGATCTCCCTGGCCCGCTTATATTCCGGCAGGAAGGTGATATCCTGGCCATCCAGAACGATGGAGCCGGTGTCCGCATAAAAGCTGCCGGCAATGGCGTTGAACAGGGTGGATTTCCCCGCGCCGTTGGCTCCGATGATGGTGACGAATTCCCCCCTGTCCAGATGGAGAGAAAGGTCCTCGATAGCGGTCTTTTCGTTCACCGTGCCGGGATTGAAGGTCTTGGAGATATGGGAGAGCGTCAGCATATTACTTTTCCTCCCTTCCCGCCTTTTGAGGTCGGTGCTCCAGCCGCCGCTTCAGCATGGGCCACTGGGTCTTGAAATACGGTCCCGCGATGGCGATAATGACGATGACGGAGGACACCAGCTTCAGCATGGAGGCAGGCATATTGAACCGCAGGGCGATGGTGTATACCAGCCGGAACACAAAGGAGCCCAGCACTACCCCGATGGCCCGGAGGGTCACGCCCCCCTTGCCCATGAACGTCCCGCCGATCAGCAGAGAGGCCAGGGCGATGGTCACCATGCCGGAGCCGATATCGATATTCACAGACTTCTGGCTCTGGGCCAGCAGGCAACCGGAAAGACCTGTGAAGGCGTTGGCGATGCACAGGCCCACTGTGGTGGTAAAGATCGGGTTTATGGAGGAGGAGCGGACCATGTCCGGGTTATTCCCTGTGGCCCGGATGGCAAGGCCAAGGCGGGTGCGGAGAAACAGGGACAAAAACACCACCACCAGCACCACGGCGATCAGGGCCACCACCAGCTTATACTGCCCGGACAGGAAGGTGCCGGAAAGGGCGTCCTTCATCATGGTGAACACCGTCTCGGTCTTGTTCATGTTCACCAGGGAGGAATTTCCCATGACCGCAATATTGATGGAATACAGCCCTGTATTCACGATGATGCCGGCCAGCAGGCTCTCCACTCCCATGCGGGTCTGCAACAGGGCGGTGATAAAGCCGGACAGGATGCCCGCGCCCATAGCCGCCGGAATGGAGAGCCAGGGATGGCCGGAAACGGCCACCATAGCGCCCACAGCCGCTCCCAGGGTAAAGCATCCGTCGGTGGACAGATCGCAGACGTTCAGCATGGAATAGCTCAAAAACAGAGCCAGCACCGTGAGCGAGCACAAAAGCCCCAGCTCCAGCGCCGTCTGCACCAGGCTCAGTATAGTGGATAAGGACATAGGTGTAAATACCTCCTTCTATTGGGAGCGGCAAATATTTTGGCTTTATACTTCGTTGGGTCTCCTCGACGTACTGAAAGTACGCCTTCTTCGGTCCGCCTCGTCTAAAGCCAAAATCTCTCGCCGGGCATAAACCCGCTCCGGGCCACAGGCTGTTCAATACCTCTGATCCCCTTCGGTTTAAATTATACACAAGCCGGGGGCGGGGCGTCAACCCCCGCTCCCGGCGAATGGGTGTGTTTTTTCAGGTTCCCGGCACCACAGGAAGGGTTGCAAAGCTCTTTTCCAGATCCTCGTCCGTGGGGATGGAATCGGTCATGGTGCCGTCGTTAAAGGACTGATAGGCCACCAGGTCGAAGTAGCCGGTGCCGGTCAGACCAAAGAGGATGGTCTTCTCCTCCCCTGTCTCCTTGCAGTGCAGGGCCTCGTCCATAGCCACCTTGATGGCGTGGCTGCTCTCCGGCGCGGGCAGGATGCCTTCGGCCCGGGCAAACTCCTCTGCCGCCTGGAACACAGCGGTCTGCTCCACAGCGGTGGCCTCCATCAGGCCGTCGTGATACAGCTGGCTCAGGATGGGGCTCATGCCGTGGAACCGCAGGCCGCCGGCATGGTTTGGCGAGGGGATGAACCCGCTGCCCAGGGTATACATCTTCGCCAGGGGGCAGATCTTCCCCGTGTCGCAGAAGTCGAAGGCGAACTTGCCCCGGGTGAAGCTGGGGCAGGAGGCCGGCTCCACGGCGACGATGCGGTAGTCCCGCTCGCCCCGGAGCTTCTCCCCCATGAACGGGGCGATCAGGCCGCCCAGGTTGCTGCCGCCGCCGGCGCAGCCGATGATGATATCCGGCACGATGCCGTATTTGTCGCAGGCCGTCTTGGTCTCCAGGCCTACCACAGACTGATGCAGCAGCACCTGGTTCAGCACGCTGCCCAGCACATAGCGATAGCCGGGGTTGGTGACGGCCACCTCCACAGCCTCGGAAATGGCGCAGCCCAGGCTGCCGGTGGTACCGGGATGTTCGGCCAGAATCTTCCGGCCCACCTCGGTCTCCATGGAGGGAGACGGGGTAACAGAGGCGCCGTAGGTGCGCATGACCTCCCGGCGGAAGGGCTTCTGCTCATAGGAGACCTTCACCATATAGACCTTGCAGTCCAGATCGAAATAGGCGCAGGCCATGGAAAGAGCGGTGCCCCACTGACCGGCGCCGGTCTCCGTGGTGACGCCCTTCAGCCCCTGCTTCTTGGCGTAATACGCCTGGGCGATGGCGGAGTTCAGCTTATGGCTGCCGCTGGTGTTGTTGCCCTCGAATTTATAATAGATCTTCGCGGGAGTGCCGAGGCGCTTCTCCAGGTTATAGGCCCGCACCAAGGGGCTGGGCCGATAGGTTTTATAATACTCCCGAATCTCCGCGGGGATGGGGATATAGGCGGTGTCGTCATCCAGTTCCTGGGCTACCAGGTCCTCGCAGAAGATGCCGCCCATTTCCTCCGCCGTCAGGGGCTTGCCCGTGCCCGGGTTCAGCAGCGGCGCGGGCTTGTTTTTCATGTCCGCCCGGACATTATACCATTCGGTGGGCAGATCGCTCTCGTCCAGATAAATTTTATAAGGGATGTCGCTCATAATTCCAATTCCTTTCCCCGCCAGCGGCGGAAATATTTCCATTCCGACAGCCGGGGGACGAAGCCCCCGCGCTGTCTACGTTGTTATGCGTAAGATTATACAGAAGGATTAGCCTTCCAGATCATCAAAACTTTCAGCCGTGGTAATGCTGACGACTTGCGTGCAGAGGGGAGAGAACGCCTCCACGATCTCGTCATAGTCATAGCCGAGGATCTCGCAGATCTCGGTGTTGACGGTAGCGGTGCCGTTGTCGAAGGTCATGACAGGAGTGGTGGCGGGGTCAGCGCCGTTCACAAGGATATCGGCGATCATGTTGGCAGTCTCCACACCGAGGTTTGCATAGTCCACGCCATAGCCCACGAAGGCGCCGTTCAGGGCGAAGGCGTCAGCGCCGGTGTAGTGGGGGATGCCCGCCTCTGCCAGGGTCTCATAGACGGAGAGCTCGGCGGTCATGATGGTGTTGTCGCTGGGGGTGAACACGGCGTCCACGCCGTCGGCCACCAGGGCCTCAGCGGCCAGCATGACCTCGTCCACGGTGGTGCCGGTGCGCTCCACATACTCGATGCCCATCTCATCCAGATAGGCCTTGGCCTCGGCGATGGCGGTGGTGGAGGAATCCTGGCCCATGTCATACAGCAGGCCAATCTTGTCGGCATCCGGGTCGGCGGCGAAGATCAGGTTCATAACAGCGGTGGTATCCAGATAGTCAGAGGTACCGGTGATGTTGCTGCCCGGCTCCTCCAGGGAGTCCACCACACCGGCGCTGACAGGGTCGGAGACGGCGGCGAACACCACAGGAATCTGGTTATCCTCGGTAGCGGCCTGCATGGACATGGCTACGGGAGTGGCAACGCCTACCATCAAGTCTACCTCATCGGCGATGAAGTTTGCGATGATCTGCTCCAGAACGGTAGCGTCCGCATTGCAGTTATCATAGGAGATCTCGAAGGTCACGCCGTATTCCTCGCCCAAAACCTCCAGCTGGGTCTGGATATTCTCCACGATCTGGTTCAGGCTGGCGTCGTCCACATAGTTGCAGATGCCCACCTTATAGACGACGTCCTCAGCGGCCTCCTCCGTTTCCTCGGCAGTCTCCTCGACCTCCTCGGTCTCGGCAGCTTCGGTCTCGGTCTCAGCCTCGGTGGTGGTCTCCTCCTCGGTATCGGAGGAGCTGCCGCAGGCGGCCAGGGCGAATACCATCACCAGGGCCAGCATAAGGCACAAGAGCTTTTTCAGGTTTTTCATGATTTTGTTCTCCTTTTCTGATTTTGATTATATAACAATTAAAAATTGCCGACATGGTATTCTGTGGCGATAAGCGCCGCCGGGAAATAAAAAATCCTGTCCCAGCATGATACTGCTGGGACAGGATGAAATAACATATCCTGCGGTGCCACCCGGCTTGGCGCTCACGCGCCCGCTTTGCTCCGTACTGTCATACGGCGGCGTTGATAACGGAGCGCCCTCTCCGTCGCACATAGAGCGGAATAAATTCTTCCGCTTTCCGATTGCCCTCAGGAGTCCATTCACACAATCCTGTCTGTACCGCATTTCCAGCGCCTGCGGCTCTCTGTGCCACACAAGGAAGGGCTACTCACTCTCCGTCATCGGTTTGATATCCAATTTAATATGATTTTACTCCCCAAAAGGGGGATTGTCAAGGACTTTTTGTGGATTATTTCTTTGTCCCCGCCAGCACGGCGGCGGTATCGGCAGCCAGGGCGGCGTTATTCAGCACCAGCTTGATGTTCGCCTCCAGGCTGTCCCCGCCGGTGATATCCTTGACCTTGGCCAGCAGGAAGGGGGTCACCTGCTTGCCCTTGATTCCCTGGGCCACGCTCTCGGCCACAGCCTGGTCGATAGCGGCGTTGATCACCGCAGGGTCCATGGAGTACTCCTCCGGGATGGGATTCGTGCATAGCATCCCGCCGGGATAGCCCAGGGCCCGCTGGGCCGCGAAGGCGGCGGCCAGTTCCTCCGGTGTATCCGCCCGGAAATCCACCCCGAAGCCGCTGGTACGGGTATAAAAGGCGGGCAGTTCATCGGTCTGATAGCCGCAGACGGGCACGCCCTTGGTCTCCAGATATTCCAGCGTCAGGCCCAGGTCCAGAATGGACTTGGCCCCGGCGCAGACCACCAGCACAGGGGTGCGGGCCAGCTCCTCCAGGTCGGCGGAGATGTCCATAGTCACCTCGGCCCCCCGGTGGACGCCGCCGATGCCTCCGGTGGCGAAAACCGATATTCCCGCCATGGCCGCCACGATCATGGTGGAGGCCACGGTGGTGGCTCCGTCCATTCCCCTGGCGCACAGCACCGGCAGATCCCGGCGGCTGGCCTTTGTCACGGCCTGGCCCTTCTGGGCCAGATACTCGATCTGCTCCTTATCCAGCCCGGCCTTCAGGCGCCCCCCTATGATGGCGATGGTGGCCGGAACGGCCCCATGGGCCCGGATGGTATCCTCCACCGCAAAGGCGGTCTCCGCATTCTGTGGCCAGGGCATACCGTGAGAAATGATGGTGCTCTCCAGCGCCACCACAGGCCTTCCCTCCGCCAGAGCCTGCGCCACCTCAGGCTTGACATCCAACAGCTGATTCATACTTGACGTACCTCCAATTTGCTTCTATACTTGAAAATATACCGATATGGGCCGCGCCTCAGTATCCCACCGCGAAAAACAGGAGCAGGGCAAAAAGCACCTGCATCCCCAATATCACAGGGATACCGACGGTGAATTTTTTCTTTCTGGTCTTGTGGCGGAACAGATACATCCCGCCCAGGGCTCCGATACTCCCGCCGATCACGGCCATGGTCATCAGGGTCGCCTCCGGGATGCGCTCCCGGTTGGTCCTGGCCCGGTGCTTGTCTATCCCCATCATGACCAGGGCCAGCAGGTTTACAAGCTCAAAATATATCAGTAAAACAGAAAACGTATCCATAGGTGCTATCCGTAAAAAGAAAATGCCTCGCAGAGTTTGCGCCCGCAGGCGCAAATAAAGTCAGATCATTTTTTGCCGCGGCGCGTACGTGGCAAAAAATTCTTCTCGGCCTGAGAGTGTGCGAAGTGGCCGCCCTCGGCGGACGCTGAGTGCGCGGGTCAGGCCGCTATCCCTTCATCTGCGATCTTATCGCAGATGAGTACAAGTATACACTTTTTTTTCCAGGAGGTCAACCATGCCCACACGAAAGCTCTATTATGAAAACGCCTTTACGCAGACCTTTCAGGCAGCCGTCCTGTCCTGTGACGCTGCCGGAAACGGCTGGGACGTGGTCCTCGATCAGACCGCCTTTTTCCCGGAGGGCGGAGGCCAGACGGCGGACACCGGCCGCCTGGGCGATGCGGCGGTGTTGGATGTCCACGAGCGGGGCGGCCTTATCCGTCACCGCACGGACAGCCCCCTCCCTGTCGGCGGCACTGTGGAGGGCCAGATCGACTGGCCGGACCGCTTCCGCAAAATGCAGAACCACTCCGGGGAACACATCGTCTCTGGTATCATCCACAGCCGGTACGGCTATGAGAACGTGGGCTTCCATCTGGGAGAGGGCGGCTGCACCGTGGACTTCAGCGGGGAGCTGACCCGCGCCCAGCTGGACGAGATCGAGGACGCGGCAAACGCCGCCGTGTGGGCGGACCTGCCTGTGACCGCTACCTTTCCCCCGGAGTCGGAATTAAAGGCCCTCCCCTATCGCAGCAAGCTGGAGCTGACGGAAAACGTGCGCATCGTCACCATCCCGGGCATAGATATATGTGCCTGCTGCGCCCCCCATGTGTCCAGCACCGGACAGATCGGCCTTATCAAAATTCTGGACTGCATGCGCCACCGGGGCGGCATACGGCTCTGGATGCGCTCCGGGCGGGACGCCCTTTCCGACTACCGCCGCCGGTATGAGGATACCGCCGCCCTTTCCGCCCTGCTGAACGTGCCACAGGAGAAAATCGTCCCCGCAGGGGAAAAGCTTCTGGCCCAGCGGGACGAGCTGAAGCACCAGCTCACCGGCCTCCAGCGCCGGCAGATAGAGGCCCAGGCCGCCGCCCTGGAGGAGACGCCGGGGAGTCTGGCCCTGTTCGTCCAGGGGGACGACGCCGCCATGCGCATCCTGGCAAACGCCGGCATGGAAAAATGCGGCGGGGTATGCGCCGTATTCTCCGGCCGGGACGGGGCCTATCAGTTCGTCATGGCCAGCCGGACCGCCGATATGCGCGCCTTCATCAAGGCCAACGGCCCCGCCCTGCAGGCCCGGGGCGGCGGTCAGGAGTGCATGATCTCCGGCCGCTGCACCGCCACAAGAGCGGATATAGAAACCTTTTTCCGGACGGCATGAGCTTATAATTATGTAAACTGATCGGGACAGCTCATACAGAGCTGTCCCGATCCTTTGTTTGTTATCTTGTCCGGCACCAGCGGAGGAAGGTATCCTGGCTGACGCCAAGCATTTCCGCACCCTTCCGGGAGGAGAGCTTCCGGTGGTACCAGAGGTCCCTGACCTCCTCAAAATTATCCGGCAGAGGCATTCTGGGCCGTCCGAAGGTCACGCCCTTTTCCTGAGCCGCCACAATGCCCTCATGCTGGCGCTCCTTGCGCCAGCGCTTCCGGTCCTCCACAGCGGCCAGCTCCCCCTCCAGCTCGGTCACCCGGCCCTGCAGGGCGGTTATGGCCTCCATGGCCTCCCCCACCGGCCCCGCAAAAGCGGGGTCGGTATCGGTCAGCCCGGCGCGGACGGCCTCCAGCTGGGACAGAAGCGATTCATAGGTCGCCGCTTCCGTCATTACTGGTCCTTCCTTTTTCTCATCACAGTCACCACCGCGATGCCGCCGGCGCACAGGACCAGGAGAGCCAGCCACAGCATGGCGTTGCTTTCATCCCCGGTAGTGGGGGCCGTAGCCGTAGTGGTAGGCGTCACCACCACCGGCGTAGCCGTAGCCGCCGGGTCGGTGGGCTCGGGGGTAGCCGTCTCGGTCGGGG
>JAJQBY010000055.1:0-11617 GCA_021203045.1 Oscillospiraceae bacterium
CCAGCGCCGGAACGCCCAGCGCCAGCACCATGCACAGCGCCAGCACCAGGGTCAGGATTCTCTTTGTCTTCATAAGTGTCTCCTTTCAATATTCTGTCTATTTTTTCGGCCGCCCCGCGGCCAGGGGTAACAAATTAAAAAGCCTCGCAGCCTTGCGCTCAAACGGCCCTTACGAGCAGTATTCCTTGTCCTTGTTCACCAGGGACGCATAAGAATTTTCATCGTTCAGCGTCTCATAGGGCTCCGGCCATGGCACGGTGTTTCTGGGCTTTACCAGCACGGAATAGGGGGCGTGCATGGGGCCGGGGTCTGTCACCGGCGGGCTGCCCAGGGTGGGCGGCGGGGCCGGGCTGGGGTTCGGGTCGGTCAGCCGGTTATATTCTCCCTTGGCCCAGTCGCAGTTGTCCATGAAGGTCATGATATCCGGGCAGACGTGCTCATGGAGATACTTCCACTGGCCGTCCACCTTCACAAAATCGGAGCCGTACCGCTCCCAGAGGACGTTGCAGTAGGGCTTGCCGTCGTCCGTCAGGCGGGAGTGGATAACGCCGGGGGTGATGAAGGAGCCTCTGGCGGATTTTCCGTCGGCGGCCACCTCGATGATGTCCGTCACCAGGGTATGGACGGATGCCTCCATCAGGGGGCGGGGGTCCTTGCCTCCCACCTCGGGATAGGCCTCATATATGTTCAGCCAGTTCTCAAAGCACATTTTGTCATAGCTGGACACGGAGCCGAACCAGACCTGGTCGCCGCCCCGCATACGGCCAAAGGCATGGGCCCAGGCAGCATTTTCATCCATGCACCAGATGTTGTCCCACTCTCCGGTGGCGTCCGCACGGCCATGATAATAGGTGTGCCGGGCCTTGACGTTTTCCACCTCCTGGGAGGCGGCGGCATTCTGGATGCGCTGATGTAAAGAAAGCTCGCTCATAGGTAATTCCTCCCCTCTTTCGCGCCGTAGTGCTTGCCCTTGGGGGGCTTATAGCCCTCCGGGCCATAGCTGATATCATCGGTGAACGTCTCATAGGGCTCCGGCATGGGGGGATAATCATCCCACCAGTTGAAGGCCGCGTCATGGCTCAGGCAGGGCACGGTGGGCGTGCCGAAATCCGCGAACACCGGGTCGTTTTCATAGTCGGGATAGGGGCTCTGCTCCCGGTAGTCCTGGCCCGCCTCATTGACAAGGTCGATGGCTTCCACCAAATGCCATATCCTCCACTGACCGTTTTCCTTTACAAAGTCGTAGCCCGCCTTATGGGGTATCCAAAGGGCCTTCGCCGTCCCGTCCGGGCCGGCCTCCGTCCGCTGGCCGATGCAGTAGAACAGGCCCTTGGCGGTCCTGCCGTCTCCCGCCAGCTCCACAAGGCCAGTGCTAGCCGGCTCATAGGCCATATAGCCCGCGCCGTGGGACTTCACATACCACCCGGCAATGGCCTCCAGGCCCACATACCAGCCGGTGTTTTTTCCGTAAGCGGCGGTCTTTTTTTCTTCCTCGCCGGAGACCCAGAGCTCCTCCAGCTCCCGGGCCTGCCAGCCGTTGGCGATATATACGCCCCGCTTGTATACCAGCTTTTTGATCTCCTCCACGTCCCAGACGCGGCGGATCAGCTCATCACCCGTATAGACTCTCTCCGTCATGACGCGTTCGCCTCCCTTCCATAGGTAAAGGTACTTCCGAAGCTGTCATAGGGCTCCGGAATCCGGGGCGCCTCTGTCAGAGGCCGCTCCGGGCTATAGAGGACCCGCAGGGTCTCCGCCGCCGTATAGGGGGGATACTGAAAATCTCCCAGGGGGGCGAACTCCGGCAGATCGGGATACGCCTCCTCCGGCGCGGCCCAGGTCTGGCCGCAGGTACGGTCCACATCCTTCACATAGCACATATGCCATATACGCCAGCCGGCAGACTCCTTCACGAAGTCCACGGCAAACCAGCCCCAGGTCCAGCGGGCCCGGGGGCCGCAGGTCTCCACATCGTTTCTGGCTCCCTGGCAGCACCAGAGGCCCTTGGCGGTCCGGCCGTCCGCCGCCACCTCAATGATGGGGCTGGACATGGGCTCCACCTTGAAGGGGCCGATGCCGTAAATTTCCTCCTCTGTCTTGCCGCCCAGCTTCTCCGGGAAGCGCTTTTGCAGCAGGGAGGCCACCAGGGCGTTCCGCTCCACGCAGGCGGCGTAATAGCCGCCGACTGCGTCCGCGCCCAGATACCAGCCGTCGTTAAAGCCCAGCTGGGGCTCATCCCGGCTCCAGAGCAGATCGAATACCTCTCCCTCCCGGTTGAGCAGGATAAGGTTCGCGTACTTACCCATCAGGTTTTTGATCGCTCGCTGATCCTCCCAGCGGGTCACGAGCTGTTCAGTCGTGTATTCCATGCTTCTAATGCTTTCCTCCTTAACGATATCCAAGTGTCACGATGGCGTCGTAGGCGTCCCGGGTGCCGTTCATGATTTTCGCGGCCTTCCGGGCGTCGCCGATAACGTAAAATTCCTTCACCAGGGGGCGCAGGGCCTCCACCTCCGCGCTGCGGGAGCGCATCCCAGAGGCCATGACCACCGTGTCGCAGGGGAAGAAGACCTCTTTATTATCCCCGTCCAGGGCATAGACGCCCTTTTCGTCTATCTTCGTGCAGCGCATCCCCGTGGCCTGGGTGATGTTTTTCCTGGTCTCTATCTCGTGCATCAGGCCAATGCGGTGCATCCGCGCGGCGTTCGCCGCCAGCGTGTCTATCATCTCCAGGATGACCACGTCGTGGCCCTTGCTGGCGAGGTCCACCGCCTCCTCGCAGCCGATGAACCCGCCGCCGATAATGACCACGGATTTTCCGATTTCCGTCTGAGGGGTGATATAGGCCCCGAATATCACATTCGGGCCGTCCGCCCCGGGCACCGGCACGCCGAAGGGCTCGCCGCCCACGGCGGCGATAAGCACGTCAGGCTTCACCTCGTCCACGATTTCCTTTGTTACTCTGGTGTTCAGGCGCACCTCCGCGCCGCAGCGCATGACCTTTGCCACCTGGCTGTCACGATACCGGCGCATGGGCTCCTTGAACCAGGTGTCGTTATCCGCAAAGCGCAGCGCGCCCAGCCGGTCGCTGGCCTCGCACAGCACCACCTGATGGCCCCGCTCCACGCCCAGCAGCGCAGCCTCCATGCCCGCAGGGCCGCCGCCGGCGATGAGGATTTTCTTGTGTACATAGGTGGGCAGGGGGTGGAACACCTCGCACTCCCGACCGATATAAGGGTTCACCGTGCAGCGGATGACCCGGTTTTTCATCATGCCGCTCTGGCACTCCGTGCAGCGGATGCAGGGGGTGATCTCCTCCGGCTTGCCTTCCATGACCTTCCGGGGCAGGAAGGGGTCGGCGATCAGGGCCCGGCCCATGGCGATGGCGTCCACGCCGGTATCCGCCAGGAATTTTTCCATGTCGTCCGGCATATTGAAGGCCCCCACGGTCAGCACCGGGGTCTTGACGTGCTTTTTGATCTCCGCCGCCAGGTAGCCGTTGAACATATCCTTCTGGAACGCGCCGGGGTGCATCAGCACGGCGGAATACTCCTCCTGCTGGGTGCCGGCAGAGACGTGGATAAGGTCAACCTTCCCGTCCAGCATTTTGGCGATCTCCACGCCCTCATCCGGGCCGTAGCCGCCCTCGATATACTCCGTGCCGGAGATGCGAATCTCAATGGGGAACTGCCGTCCCACGGCAGCCCGTATCTTTTCTATCACCAGCAGGGGGAAGCGCATACGGTTTTCCAGGCTGCCGCCCCACTTGTCCGTCCGATGGTTGGTGACAGGGCTGAGAAACTGGTGGAGCAGCCACCCGTGACCTCCGTGGAGCATGACCATATCGAAGCCGAAGTCCCGGGCGTTTCTCGCGCCCTCGGCGAACTTATCCGCCACCCAGTACATCTGCTCCTCGGTCATCTCCTTGACCTCGTCCCCCCAGGGGTCGATATACCCGGAGGGGCCGAAGGCGCACTTG
Source organism: Oscillospiraceae bacterium (assembly GCA_021203045.1). Lineage (GTDB taxonomy): Bacteria > Bacillota > Clostridia > Oscillospirales > Oscillospiraceae > CAJOIG01. The sequence goes on from JAJQBY010000055.1 coordinate 3,980, forward strand.
CCGCCGATAAACTCCGGAGCGCACAGTGCGCCGCCGTGGTCGATTTCCACCGAGGCCATTGCGCCTCCGGCGTGTATCGCGTCCGCCACGGCGCATAGATAGGGGGCTGCGGAGGGGTCGTTTATCCCCACCTGCTGGGGATGGCTGCGGCCTGTGTCCAGGTCTACGATCACGTCTCCCACCGGGACCACCGCCGCCCCGCCCAGGGCGCGGAGCTTGTAGTATTCTATATTTTCCTTGGAATAGTGCTCCTCCGGTCCCAGCTCCGCCAGGGACGTCGGCGAAGAGAACATTCGGTTCTTCACAGTTATGCCGCCGATCTTCAGCGGCTTCAATAGATGTTCATACATGGAATTGCTCCTTTCCCTCTCTCCATATCACATGGACTGGGCACAGGGATTTTTTTGAATGTATATCCGCTGGGCCGCGAGAAGGCCCACACACATAAGCTGCCGCAAAAGATAAAGCAGCTCCTCCCCCAGGGCTTCACCGCCGCTGAAGGCCACTATATACACAAGCTCCACCACTGCCATCGCGGCAGCCAGCAGGACGGCCCACAGGCTGGAGCGCGTCATCCGCCGCCAGGAGCTGTACCAGTCCCGATAGGTCAGCCGCTCCTCCTTTTGGAGCAACAGATTCACAGTCCCGATGCATAAATACAGCAGCGGAACGATCACCAGCAGCTGGGCCGGGGCGGCAGGCCGCCACATCCCCCCCGCCGAGGGGAAGAACGCCGTCAGCACATACGCGATCACCGCGCCGCCTGTCAGCAGGCCGGATACCAGCTTTGCCTGCTTCAGCCCGTGGGGGAGGGTATAATGCTCCCCCACATAGACATATTCCGTTTTTCCGTTTTGGTCCTTCCGCTTTTCCCAGCCCTGGAAGTACCATTTGCTCATTTTCAAAGCGCGTTAATCTCCTTGGCGTTATGGCAGGCCACAAAGTGGCCGGGGGCCAGCTCCTCCTGCTGGGGCATCTCCTGATGGCAGATATCGCTCGCATAGGGGCACCGCGGGGCGAAGCGGCAGCCGGGCTTGGGGTTCACCGGGCTCGTCACCTCGCCGGACAGAACGATATCCGGCTTTCCCACATGCAGGGACGGTATGGGGATAGCCGCCAGCAGGCCCTTGGTATAGGGATGCAGAGGCTGGGCGAACAGCTCCTTTGAGGGGCATTTCTCCACCATGCAGCCGCAGTACATCACCAGGATATCATGGCTGATGTGCTTCACCACGGACAGATTATGGGTGATGAACACATAGGTAAGACCCTTCTCCACCTGCAGCTCCTTCAGCAGGTTCAGCACCTGCGCCTGGATGGACACGTCCAGGGCGGAGACCGGCTCATCGCAGACGATGAACTTGGGGTCCACGCTCAGGGCACGGGCGATGCCGATGCGCTGGCGGCGGCCGCCGTCCAGCTCGTGAGGATAGGAATAGGCAAAGCGCCTGGCGAGGCCCACGGTGTCCATCAGCTCCTGCACCTTCTTTTCCAGCTCCGCGCCCCTTGCAAGCTTCAGGGCCTTGAGGGGCTCTGCGATCAGGTCCGATACGCACATACGGGGGTCCAGGGAGGAATAGGGGTCCTGGAAGATGATCTGCATCTTCCGGCGCAGCTCCTTCTTCTTTTTCCGGTCCGGATGGGTGACGTTCTCGCCCTCAAACAGGAAGTCGCCGCCAGTGGCGTCCAGCAGGCCCACCAGCACCCTTCCCAGAGTGGATTTGCCGCAGCCGGACTCGCCCACCACGCCAAGGGTGGTCTTTTCATCCACGGTAAAGGATACCTGCTCCACAGCGTGAAGCGGTCCTCTGGGCGTGGTGTAGTATTTAGATAGGGCTTTTGCTTCCAGCAGATGCTCCATTATTGTCCAGCCTCCTCATCCTTCATCGAAATACCCATAGCAAGGGGGCGGCGTATAGCTGGGGTCTCCCAGGATGGCACCGGAGTCGGACTCCATCTGCGCGTGATGGCAGCGCACCAGATGTCCGGGGCTCAGCTCCTGCGTCTCCGGCATGGTCTCCGAGCATTCCTTCGTTGCCAGCTTGCAGCGGGGATGGAAGGGGCAGCCCGACGGCAGATTGACCGGGTCAGGCATCAGGCCCGGGATGGGAGACAGATACTCCACATCCACATCCAGCCGGGGCAGGGAGCCGAACAGGCCCTTGGTATAGGGATGGGCCGTATGGTCAAAAATATCCTCCACCGAGCCGTATTCGATGATGCTGCCGGCATACATGATAGCCACGTCGTCGCAGCTCTCCGCCACGATGCCCAGATCGTGGGTGATAAGGAGCATGGCCGTGCCCAGCTCTTTTTTCAGGTCGTTTATCATCCGCAGCACCTGGGCCTGGATGGTCACATCCAGGGCGGTGGTCGGCTCGTCCGCCAGCAGGAGCTTCGGGTTGCAGGCCAGGGCGATGGCGATCACAATGCGCTGCTTCATGCCGCCGGAGAACTGATGGGGATAGTCCTTGGCCCGGTCGCCGCTGATGCCGACCTTGTCCAATATCTCCATCATCCGCTGCTGGCACTCCACGCTGCTGCAATGCTGATGGCGCATGATGACCTCTGCGATCTGGTCGCCCACGGTCATCACCGGGTTCAGGGCCGTCATGGGATCCTGGAAGATCATGGATATCTCGTTGCCCCGGAGGTCCTGCACGTCCTTTTCCGACATGGCCAGGATATCCTGGTCCTTATAGGTGATGGAGCCGGAAAGGATCTTGCCCGGCTCCGGCACCAGGCGCAGGATGCCCAGGGCGGTGGTGGTCTTGCCGGCACCGGTCTCGCCCACGAGGCCGAGGGTGCGTCCCTCGTCCACATGGAGGGAGATGCCGTTGACCGCTCTGACCTCCCCGTTTTCTGTTATGAAATGGATAGACAGATCTTGAATATCAAGCAAACTCATGGCTGCCTCACTTTCTCATCCGGGGGTCCATAGCGTCCCGCAGGCCGTCGCCCAGAAGGTTGAAGGCCAGCATGGTCAGGATAATGAACATAGCCGGGAACACAATGACATGCCAGCGGGTGCTGAACTGATAAATATAGTCCAGACCGGTGTTAAGGATATTGCCCCATTCCGGCGTGGGGGGCTGAACGCCCAGGCCCAGGAAGGACAGGCCCGCGATGGCCATGATAGAGCCGCCCAGGTACAGGGACGCCTGCACGATGATGGGGGCCAGGGTATTGGGAATCACATGGCGCATGATGATGCGGAAATACCCCTCGCCGAAGGATTGGGCGGCCTCGATATACTCCTGGCTTCGAATCAGCAGCGTAGAGCCTCGCAGCTGCCGGGCAATGATGGGTATGGTGCCCACGGCGATGGCCAGGGCCGTATTGAAAACGCCCGAGCCCAGCGCCACCGACACACATATGGCCAGCATCAGTCCCGGTATCGCCATAATCACATCCATCAGCCGCATGAGCACGCTGTCAAGTCCTCCGCCGAAGAAGCCGCACAGCGCGCCTACTACCATGCCGACCACGATACCGATGGCCACGGCGATCAGCGCCACCATGAGAGAATATCGGCCGCCGTACAGAAGCCGGGAGAACAGGTCACGCCCCTGCTCATCGCAGCCCATGATGTGCTCTGCGCTCGGCAGGGCGAACCGGAGGGACAGATCGGCGTCTGCATAATCGTAGGGCGCGATGAAGTTTGCGAACACCACCGCCAGAATAAGGACGACCAGGAACACCAGGCATACCATCGCCACCGGGTTTTTCTTCAGCCGGTGCCAGATCTCGCCGAAATAGCTTCTCTTTTTCGGGATTCTCTCCACCTGTTCCTCTGCGGCAGGCTGGTTTTTTTCGTTTTTAGCCATATTCTCACACCTCCGCCGGCGCCGCTGGGGGCGCAGTTTTCTTTTCTTTCTTCCGGCTCCCGCCGCTCGCCGCGTACTGGGCCTTGATGCGCGGGTCGATCGCCGCGTACACCAGGTCGGTCACCAGGTTCATGACAGACACCACCACGGCGCACACCAGCACGCACCCCTGAACGGTGATGAAGTCCTTGCTGCTGATAGAGGAGTTTATCAGCATGCCCATGCCGGGGATGTTGAAAATCATCTCCACCAGGATGGAGCCGGCCATAGCCGTGCCAAGCCCGTTGCCGATCAGGGTGACAATGGGAATCAGGGCGTTTTTCAGCACATGCTTCATGGTGACGTCCCGCTCCGAGATGCCCTTTGCCCGCGCCGTGCGGACATAGTCCTGCCGTATGACCTCCAGCACGGCCGATCGTGTCATACGGGAGTTCTGGGATACCGGCCCGACCGCCGCCGCAATGACCGGCAGCACATAGTGGGAGAAGCTCCCGCCGCCGGATACCGGGAACCAGCCCAGCTGCACGGCAAAGGCCATCATCAGCACCACGCCCACCAAAAAGCCCGGAACGGCGTTGAGGAAGATGGCGAAAACAGATGTGACGTAGTCAATGGGCGTATTCTGGTGCAGCGCAGCCGCCAGGCCCAGAGGGATGCCCAGAATGGTGGAAAGAACGATGGCGCCCAGGCTGATCTTCAGCGTATTGGGAATACGGGCAGCGATAAGGCTGGCCACCGTCTGACCGGAATATATGTAGGACTCGCCCAGATCTCCGCGGAGCAGGCCCCATAAATAGCTGCCCAGCTGCACGATATAGGGCCGGTTCAGCCCCATGGACTCCCGCATGGCTGCCAGCTTTACAGGGTCGTTCGCCTGCATCCCCAGCTTTATCATGGCCGGGTCGGTGGTACTGAAATAGTTGATAGTGAAGATTACCACGATCGCTCCCAGGAGCACCGGGATGATGAGAAGCAAACGCCGGATAACATATTTGAACATAAGCGTCCCCCCTTGCACTGTGAGTAAAAAACGGGCGGCGGCAAACGCTCTGCCGCCGCCCTGGCTGTGATTATTTTATTTCGGTGGAGCAGACACCGAACAGTCTGTATTTATGCGTGTCTGTGAAAATCAGTCGGTCAGCAGGGTCACATCGAGAATGTTGGTGACGTTCAGCGCGTCCGCGAAGCTCGCGTGCTCGCTCATTACGCCATAGCTCTTGGTCTCGGTGTACAGAGGAATGAAGCGATACTGATCGTGCATCTCCTGCTGGAACTCGGCATAGATAGCCGCACGGGCCTCGGTATCCCGGCTGGAGGAGCCGCTGGTGAACAGCTCGGACAGGGTGCTGTCCGTCATACGCATCAGGCCGTTATCGGAGGACGGGCCGAACTGCTGCAGCAGGGAAGCGGGGTCAGTGCCGGAGCCGTTGGACGGCGTGCTGATGCACACATCCATTCCGTTGGAGAGCAGGTTGGGAAGAATGGTAGCGAAATCGCCCATGCCGGAGAGGTCGAGGTTGATGCCGATCTCGGCGAGATAGGCCTGGCAGGCCTCAGCCAGCGCGGTATTGAAGGCGGTGTTCTCAGCCACCAGGGTCAGGGTCAGGGGGTTATCCACAGAGTAGCCGGCAGCGGCCAGGCACTCAGCGGCATATTCGGGGTCGTACTCATAGGTGCCCACGTCGGCATAGGCCCAGTTGTCCTCGCCGAGAGCGGAGGTAGCTACGCTGTAGGTACCCTCGCCCAGGGCCTCCACGATGGTTTCCACATCCAGCGCGTGGGCCACGGCCATGCGGACGTTGATATCGGTCAGGGGGCTTTCATAATCCTCAGTGGTGACCTCGCCGGAGGACTCAGAGGAGATGATCGTGCTGTGGAGGGCAAGGCCCTGCACGCCCTGGGCCGCCTGCTTCACCAGGTTCACGCCCGCCACGGAGCCGGCGTCGACGGAGTTGATGTAGGTCGCCTCAGTCAGATAGGCCGCGTCCAGGTTTCCGGCCTGCAGGTCGGCGTAACGGGTGGATTCCTCAGCATAGAACTTGACGATGACCTCGTCATAGTAAGGAGCGTCGCCCCAGTAGGTCTCGTTCCGGACCAGGGTGTACTGAACGGATTCCGTCCAGCCGGAGCGGTCGCTGTCGCCGTCGCCCTGCAGCTTGTAGGGGCCGGTGCCGATCAGCCAGGTGAAGTCGGGGTCGGCTTCGCAGGTCTCCCGGTCAAGAATGCCGTTGGAGGCGTTGCCCAGGGTATCGAACAGGGAAGCGTCATACTCGGTCAGGACGATGACGATGGTGTAGTCGTCCGGGCAGTAGGTGGCATCATAGTCGATGGTGGCAACCATGGAGGAGGTGCGGCTGGTATCCCGCAGATGCTCCAGGGTGTAGAGCACGTCGTCAGAGGTCAGGGCGTTGCCATTGGAGAAGGTGATGCCGGAGTGGATCGTCACGGTCAGCTCCAGATCGCCGGTCCATTCATAGCTCTCCGCCAGCACCAGCTCCACGCTGCCGTCGGTGCCGATGCTCCACAGAGGCTCGATAACGGCCGCCGCCACAGTGCAGCCGGAGTTGTTCTGCAGGTCCGCAGCCGGGTCGAACGTGGTGCAGTTCGTATCCGTGCCGAAGACGAAGGTCTTGGTGCTTCCGTCATCCGCCGTTTCTGCGGCGGTCTCGGTGGTCTCGGTGGTCTCCGCCGTTTCCGTGGTGGTCGTTTCCGCAGCGTCATCCGTAGAGGAGCCGCAGCCGGCCAGCAGGCCAACGCACAGAACCAGGCACAGAACCAGCGCCATCAAACGGGTCATCTTTTTCATTGTGTTGTTCCGTCCTTTCAGGTTTTGGATTTGATGTTTGGTGGTTTATTATCTAACGAGTATGTGTATATTATAAAGAAATTTACTCCGTTTGTAAAACAACAAATTTGTAAACCCCGAACAAAAAAATATATTGTTTTCCCCCTCTCCGTTCGCTATAATAACAAATAATGATACATTAAATCAAAATCAGAGGGACCGCGTCTCTCTTTCTTCATAACATTAATATTCTTCTGAAAGGAGAATCCGACATGAACGACACCAGCATCGCCTGTTTCCTGTCCGTGGCCAGGACGGGCAGCTTCACCACCAGCGCGCTGGAGCTGTCCAGCACCCAGCAGGCGGTCAGCCGGAACGTGCAGACCCTGGAGGAGGAGCTGGGCTTTTCCCTGTTTGACCGCAGCAGCAGGACCATGACCACCACCTGGGAAGGGGAACGGTTCCTGGCCTGGTGCATGGAATTTGAACGCCAGACAGCCCAGGCCGCCGTGACCGCCGCCCGGCTCACGGGCGAGGGCGCGAATACGCTGCGTATTGGCTGGGGCAGCTGGACGGGATGCCCGGACGAGATAGCGGACGGCATCCGGGCCTTTTCCCGGCAGTACCGCAGCTGCAACCTGGACGTTTGCCAGGGCTCTCTGACGGAGATACAGTCCTTTCTGGACGAGGAGACCCTTGACCTCGCCATTCTGCCGGAATACAACAGCCATCACCTGACCGGCGTCACCGTTTCCGAGCCGTTTATGGAGCTGCCGCTGTATATCATCATGAGCGAAGCCACCAGCCGGCGGTACGGCTTTTCCTCCACGCCCACACCGGCAGAGCTGACTCCCATGAAGCAGCTCGTCGCACCATCGGGAAACGCCACGGAGGAGCAGGTGCTGAACCGGGCCAGGTTTTTATGCGCCGCCTTCGGCGTCTATCCGGAGCACCTGGAGATCATGGCCAACGTTCCCTCCGTCCTCACGGAGCTGGCCTGCGGCCCCTGCTATACCATCGCCCCCC
>JAJQBY010000055.1:11717-73948 GCA_021203045.1 Oscillospiraceae bacterium
CCGCACAGCGGCGGGGGGATATGCACTTTTATCCGCTGGATATCTCCGCACCCCTGGTGTTCGTCCAGCCCCACGGCAGCGCCGCCCCCTGGGTGCATCTGTTTCAAGGCTTCATTTGCCAGCGGGAGGGACTGTTATGAACAGCAATCAGATACAATGCTTCGTAGAATCGGCCAGAGGCCTTAGCTTTACCGGCGCGGCGGCCAGTCTGTATCTCTCCCCCCAGGCCGTATCCAAGCAGGTGGTCTCCCTGGAGGAGGAGCTGGGCGTCCGTCTGTTCGACCGGAACGGCCCCCGTCTGGTTCTGACGGAGGTAGGCGAGCTGTATTTCAATCTGTTCTCCGGGCTGGACCGGCAGTACAGCTTCATGCTGGAGGACGTAACCCTCTACCGCAAAAGTCAGCAGATGGGCCTTTCCATCGGGGTCTCGGAATGGATAGACCCGGCCGGGGAATTCACGGCGGGCATCACCTCCTTCCGGGACACCGTCTCCGGCTGCAAGGTGTCCGTCAGCGTCTATCCGAATCTGGAGATGCTGGATGCACTGAACAAGGGCCGGATAGACTGCGCCTTTTTCTCTGAGGGTCAGCTGCCCCAGGGGCCGGATTACCAGACCCAGACCGTGGCATCGGAGCGAGTCATGCTCTACGCCCCCGCCGACCTGGGCGACGGCCCCGCCAGAGAGGACTGCTGGGGCCTGCCCCTTCTGGTGGTTCCCGCCTGGAACTGGTCCCGCACAGAGCTGCGCGTCGCCGGGGCCCGAGAGACCACCAGCATACGCCTCTCCCCTCCCAGAAGGCAGATGCTGCCAAATGTCCAGTCCATGCAGACGGCTATGGAGTTTTCCCGCTGCGTCACCCTGGGCGGCGACCGCTTCAACTATCTGACCAAGATCCCCACCCTGACCGGCCACCCCATCGGCGACCTGGACGATATCGTCTGTCTCTGGCTCCGTCGGAACAAGACCTCTCTGGCTCCCCGTCTCGCCCAGTACCTGCAAGAGTATTTCTCGCTATAACGCACGGGTCCTGCAAAGACTATTGCCACCCTCCGCCCCGCCCAGTACTACACATGGGCGGGGCAAGTTCATAAAAGGTTCACAAAATGCGGTGGCAAAATTTATGTTGAATTTATAAACCCGGATTATGATGCGGCCATGAAGACACCAAATCCATCCGAAAAGGAGCTTCAGCAATATGAGTGAAACACGTAAAAAAGGAAAAAGGAAATGGATCATCCTCGCCGTCGTGGTCATAGTCCTGGCGGCAGCATTCCTGGGCCTGCGAAGCTGCGCCCGGAACGTCACCAGCCAGATGTCCGCCTCTGACATACGGACGGCGGAGGCCGCCACCGGCAGCATCGCCACCACCGTGTCCGGCTCCGGCACCCTGACCAGCCAGGACGCCGAATCCATCACCGTGCCGGAGGGCGTGGAGATCGACACCATATATGTAGAGGTAGGCGATCAGGTGAGCGAGGGAGACATTCTCGCCACGGTGGATACCGCCTCTATCCTCTCCGCCATGGCGGACACCCAGGCGGATATCGACGAGCTGGATGCTCAGCTGGAGGAGCTGAAGGACGAGACCATTTCCGAGAGCATCACCGCCGGGGTATCCGGCCGGGTGAAGCAGATATATGTGGAGGAGGGCGACTCCGTGGCCGCCGCCATGCAGGACCGGGGAGCGTTGATGCTCCTGTCCCTGGACGGGAAGATGGCCGTGACCCTGGCCGGTGTCTCCGCCTCCCTGGGCGAGAGCGTCACCGTGACCGCCTCCGACGGGGAGACCTATGAGGGCACGGTGGCAGAGGTCACCTCCGCCGGCATCACCGTCACCCTGACGGACAAGGGCCCCGCCTATGGCGATACCGTCACCGTGACCGGCGAGGACGGAAACGAGCTGGGCTCCGGGACCTTATATATCCACAGCGAGCTGCAGGTGACCGGCTATACGGGCACCGTGGACTCCGTCTCCGTCTCTGAGGGGGACTGGGTGGACGCGGGGGATACCCTGCTGAAGCTGACCGATCTGGGCCACACTGCGGAATACGAAACCCTGCTGTCCCAGCGGGAGGAGCTGGCCGCCCAGCTCAGGACCCTGACAGCTCTATACCAGGATAACGTCATCACCGCCCCCTTTGACGGGACCGTACAGACCGTGGACGCAGATGCGGACGCCACCGTCACCGCCACCTCTGATTCCAGCTATGATTACAGCAGCAGCAGTACTGACATGAGCAGCATATTCGCCGCTTATATGGGCATGTCTTATGACAGCAGCAGTCAAACCGGCGGCTACGTCCTTCTGGGCGCGGAGGACACCGGGGACAGTACGGATGACGCAGCCGGCGGCACCGAAGACAGCGCCGCCGACACCGATACGTCCGACACAGATACGGACACCGGCAGCACTCCCGTCACGCCGGTCACTCTGGACATTGCCGCCGGCGTTCTGCTGGAGGGCGGCTCCATCGCCGATTATGAGGGGCAGTTCACCTTCGTTCTGCTGGAGGGAGACAATATCCTCCAGCAAAAGACCAACGACGCAACGGGACTTGTCACCTTCGATACGCTGACCTATACGCTGTCAGGCACATACACCTATCAGCTCAGCCAGATCCCCGGAACGGACAGCGCCATCACCTATGACGGCACAGTCTATACCCTGGTCGTCACCGTGACCGCCGGAGCGGACGGGGCGCTCTCCATCCAGGCAGAGGTGGCAGATCAGGACAGCAGCGCCCTGCTGTTCACAAATGTTCTGACCACCGACAGCTCCACGGACCTGAGCGATGTTCTTTCCGGCGTGGACACAGACGCCCTGGGCGACTACGCCAGCAGCATCACCGACAGTATCACGGACAGCATCACAAGCAGCATTTCCGACAGCCTGACAAGCGGCATCAGCAGCAGCCTCACAAGCGGCCTGAGCAGCTACAGCTACAGCCTCAGTGACACCACGGGTCTGACCACCTCCACCAGCACCGGCACCACTGCCAGCGCCAGCGACGTGACCGTTATGACCATCGCCCCCAACGAGATCATGTCCGTCAGCATCAGCGTAGATGAGCTGGACATCCTGTCTCTGGAAAAGGGCCAGACGGCTGACATCACCATCGACGCCATCGAGGGGGAGACCTTCACCGGCGTGGTCACGGGCATCGACACCATCGGCTCCAGCTCCGGGGGCGTGACAAAGTTCACCGTGCAGGTGGCCATTGAAAAGACCGCCCAAATGCTCTCCGGCATGAACGCCTCCGTGGAAACCACCATTGCGGAGAGCGACGACTGCCTTATCATCCCGGAGGACGCCCTGAACCAGTCCGGCAACACCACCTATGTATACACTACATATGATGAAAGCTCCGATACCCTGGGCGGCGAGGTGGAGGTAACCACCGGCGTATCCGACGGCACCAATGTGGAGATACTCACCGGCCTTTCGGAGGGCGACACCGTGTATTATCACTATACGGAGGCCACCTCCATCCTTGATCTTTACGCCGCCATGTGGGGCCTTGAAGACTAAGAGGGCACAGGCCATGATTGTTTTAAAAGACATCTGCAAGACCTACGAGGTAGGCGGCGAGACCGTCCGGGCCCTGGATAACGCCAATATGCACATTTACCAGGGGGAGTTCGTGGGCATCATCGGCCCCTCCGGCAGCGGCAAATCCACCCTGATGAATATCGTCGGGTGCCTGGACCTACCCACCAGCGGGCAGTATATCCTGGACGGCCAGCCCATTGAAAACTACTCGGAAAAGGAGCTGACCCATGTGCGGAACAAAAAGATCGGCTTCATCTTCCAGAGCTTCAACCTTATCCCTAAGCTGACGGCGGAGGAAAACGTGGAGCTGCCGCTGATATACCAGCGGGTGCCGCGCCATGAGCGGCAGGAGCGGGTGGAGGCAGCCCTGAACCGGGTGGGCCTGTGGCAGCGCCGCCAGCACCGGCCCACGGAGCTCTCCGGCGGTCAGCAGCAGCGGGTGGCCATTGCCCGGGCATTGGTGACCCAGCCCTCCCTGTTTCTGGCCGACGAGCCCACGGGAAACCTGGACTCCAAAACCAGCGATGAGATCACGGACATCTTCCATGAGCTGCACAGCCAGGGAAACACCATCGTCCTGATAACCCACGATAACGATGTGGCGGCCCAGGCCGCTCGGCGCATCCGCATCCGGGACGGCCATGTTACGGAGGTGGAGGAATGATCGGTCAATCGGCAAAAATGGCCGTCAAGGCGGTCTGGGGCAACAAGCTCCGCTCCTTTCTCACCATGCTTGGCATCATCATCGGCGTGTTCGCCCTGGTGGTGCTGGTAAGCCTGGTGAACGGTGCCACGGACTATGTGACGGACACCATATCCAGCCTGGGAGGCAGCTATCTCTCCGTCTCCATATCGGACGACAAGGGCGACCCCCTGACCCTGGACGACATAAACGCCCTGATGGATGAGGAGGAGATCGGCCTGACCGCGCCCCTGGCCTCTCTTTCCGTCACCGGCAAGGCCGGGTATGAGAACGGCACAGTGTATGTATACGGCACCACGCCGGCCTATCAGGGCATCAACAACCTGGAAATCGAGTACGGCTCCTTCCTGCGCCAGACGGACGTGGAAAACAACAACTATGTGGTGGTCATCAATCAGACCATGGCGGATGAGCTGTTCGGCACAAACGACTGCCTGGGCGAGAGCCTGACCCTGAACGGCACAAAATTCACCGTCATTGGCATTCTGGCCGATGATGACAACTCCATGACAAGTACGCTGACCTCCGGCATGATGGTGGCCTACGTCCCCTATACCACCGCCCGGCGGATGTCCTCCAGCATCTCCTCCAGTATCTCGTCGTTCTACATCACCTCCGGGGACAGCGCCACGGCGGACGAGGCAAACGACCGCCTGACGGAGATTCTCCTGGCCCGGTTCAATCAGGACGAGGACGCCTTCACCATCTCCGATAATTCCATGATAGAGGAGGCCATGGGCAGTGTCACCAATATGCTGGAGACCCTGCTGGGCGGCATTGCGGCCATCTCCCTGATCGTAGGCGGCATCGGCATCATGAACATCATGCTGGTATCCGTCACAGAGCGGACCAAGGAGATCGGCATCCGCAAGGCCATCGGCGCGGGCCGGGGGGTCATCCTGACCCAGTTTCTCATCGAGGCACTGATCATCAGCCTGATCGGCTGCGCCCTCGGGCTTGCCCTCTCCTGGGTGACGCTGAAGATCGTAAGCGCACTGATGGACGCCGTCACCTTCTCCATCACCCCCACCATCGCTTCCCTGTCCGTGGCCTTCTGCCTGGCCATCGGCCTGCTGTTCGGCCTGTACCCAGCCAACAAGGCCGCCAACAAGCCTCCCATTGAGGCACTGCGGTACGAGGGATAACGCAGGCAAAAGACAATGAAAGGGCCCTATCAAAGCCGCTGGCTTTGATAGGGCCCTCTGATTTTATTTCTGCCCCGGCGCCGGGGCGGTCTCCCTGCCCACGCGGGCGGGGTCTACGATCACCTGCAGGGCATGGTGGGCGTTCTGGCACTGGACTACGGCGTGGCTACCGCCGTCCTCTCCGTCCAGGGTCCAGGCCACCGGGTCGCGGAAGGTGAACCGGACGCTTTGGGTATGCAGGATAATGATATCATCACTGGTGAAGCTGCTGGTCAGGATATTCGTCAGAATCGGTCCCAGCTGAAGCAGCGTCTCCGGCGTGCGGATCAGAATCACCTCAAATACGCCGTCGTTCAAGGATATCTCCGGGGATTCCTTCAGCTTGATGATACCGGCAATGGAGCGGCTGTTGGACACCGCGCCGAAAAGAAAATCATCCTCCAGAATGCCCCCGTCATATTCCACCCTTGTCCAGCGGTGGGTCAGGTTCGGCAGGCGGCGCATGGCGTCCAGCACATAGGCGAAAAAGCCCATGTTGTTCTTCTGGTCCTGGGGCGTCTCATAGGTCACCTCTGTGAAGGCCCCGAAGGCCGCCACATAGGTAAAATAGCCCTTGCCGTTGAACCGGCCTGCGTCCACCGTGAGAGGATTGCCATAGGCAGCCACATAGGCAGCCTGCACCGGCTCGTGGTTCAAATCCAGGGTGCGGGCAAAATCATTGGTCGTGCCCATGGGGATATAGCCCAGGGTGGGGCGGGCCTCCGCCGGAAGCTGCATCAGCCCGGTCACGGTCTCCCCCAGGGTGCCGTCCCCCCCGACGCAGACCACCCGGTCATATCCGGTCCCCTCCCGGGCCGCGATATCTGTCGCGTCCCCATGCTGGTCGGTGAAGGCCACCGTAGGCTGAAAGCCCGCCTTATGGAAGGTCAGCAGCACATCTCCCAGGCCGTTGCGAAAGGAGCCCTTCCCGGCGGCTGGATTGATAATAAGAAGTAAGGATTTCATAAACTTTTATCACCAGGGCCATTATAGCTGATTTCGGCGACAAAAGCAATCCAATAACCTGTCAAAAAAATGCGCCTTATGACTGCTCCAGCACTTCCACGCCCGGCTCCTTCCGGCCCACGGCCAGGCCCACGGCGCAGCACAGGATGCTGGCCAGCATTCCGGCGAACAGGGAGTCTATGCCTCCCGGCATGGGGATGATCGTACCGAACAGCAGCACGCATACCGGGCCGGAAATAATGGCCGCCATGGCCCATTTTCTGTTCACCCGTCCCGGCAGCCACAGGGCGCAGCACAAGGGCGCGAACACCACCGCTCCCCGCAGGCCCATGCTCATGAAGGCGAAGTTCAGGATGGTGTCTCCCAGCTTGCCGGTGGACAGGCAGCAGCCCACCGCCAGCACCACCAGGATGATGATATGGCTCAGCCGCCGGTTTTTCTTCGGGTTCTGGTAGCGGTCCGTGAAGCGGAACACGATGTCCCGCCGGATCACGGTGGAAATGCCCATGGCAAGGCCCGCGCCGGTGCCCACCACGGCGATGAACAGCGTTCCCAGCACGATGCCGCCCACCAGGCCGGGCAGATGCTCCAGGGCAAAGGTGGTCAGCGCGGTCTTGGCCGCGATACCGGGGTAGTTTGCCCGCATATACAGGCCCACCAGAATGCCGCCGGCGCCGATGGGCGGTATCAGCACGGCGCTGACCAGCGCCCCGGTGCGGGCCGCCCGGTCAGACTTGCTGGACATGACGGCCATGGCATAGGTCTGGGTGGTCAAAACGCCCAGTATCAGGGACAGGCAGGCGCCGCCGTCCGTTCCCACGCCCCGGGCGAACAGACTTTTCAGGTTCACCGTGGTATCGATGGCGTTCACCTGGGTCATGAATCCGCCCATGCCTCCGCACAGCTGCAGCACAATCACAGCGCAAAAGGCCATGGAGATATACAGCAGCACTACCTTCAATATCCCCACGCGCCCGGCGCCCTGGGTGCCGCCGCATATCACATATACCGCCATGAACGCAGCGGTGATGACAAGCTCCGCCACGATGCCCATATTGGGAAGGACAACGGCCAGCACCGCCGTTCCGGCGATGAGCTGGGAGATAATGTTTATAAACATCCCCACCGAGCTGAGACAGGAAGCGGCCATATCCGCGCCCTCCCCAAATTCCCGGCCCAGGATACCCGTCAGGGTCATGCACCCGGAGCGGCGCAGGGGCCTTGCGTAAAACAGACCAAGCACCACGCAGGCGATACCGCCGCCCAGGGTGAACCACCAGGCGGACAGGCCGTAGTTATAGGCCAGCTGGGCTGTGCCCACGGTGGAGGAGCCGCCCACCAGGGTACCGATAATGATACCCGCCACGATGGGCGCGCCGTTTACGTTGTCGAAGGTCTGGGGCTTGCTGCCGGAATAGATCGCAATGGCCGCGATGCCCAGAATGCTGATAAGCAGGCCGATGGCCTGTGCCGTTGTCAATACCATAATACTGTCCTACCAAGTTCCCACGGTATAGTCCGTGTTTGTTTATACTCATCCGATATAAAATAAAAAGTCTCTGCGTATAATGCTGCACGGCTTTTGCTGTTTTCAGGACACTTGGCAGGAAGTACCATCAATGCCCTAAAGGCTTTTGCCGCAGCAGGGTATGCTCCTGAAAAAGATCCGCATGAACCAACAGGCAGAAATCCGCCCCCAGGGGAAGCAGCGCCAGCCATATGGCCTTCGTTCCCAGCAGATTACAAAATGCCGTCAGCACAGTACCGCCGCCCAAAAAGCACAGCACCATGGCGGCATGGGACAGGCAGCGCCGAAGGGCGGCCCGGTCGCGGTGCCGGAGGAGCTTTTCCAGCGATATGCCAATCTGTCGGATATGATTGGTGCAGAATGTCGTCGCCATGGGAACGCCCTCCGCCTGACGGAAGGTGTTATACTGCATGGAGCAGATAAAGTTTATCAGCACCTGCACCACCTGGTTCGGCGCGGAAAGGGGAATGAAGCCGATGAGAAGCAGGACGGCCATCTCCGCTCCGATCAGATAGGTGTCCCACCGAAGCAGGCCCCATTTTTTCACGCGATTGGGGAGCAGCTCCGAAACGAAGGCCCCTGCGATATATGCGCTGATCGGAATGAGATAATACAGCCCCTTTGTCCATTGTCCTCTGCCGAAGGCCAGGGACATCAGCACCACATTCGCCGTCTGTGCATTGCAGAACACGCCGCCCCGCAGATTATAGGTATAAGCGCCCATCATTCCCGCGCTTATCATCAAAAGCTCAAAAACACCCTTCCGCTCACACATGAGATACCGGCTGTGTTCCGCGTCGATTATACCGTGAATGGAGTCCATTTGCGAATATACCTTCCTGAGATAAAAGTATATACGCGCCGTTTGTTGGTTGTCAAAATAAAAACAGGACAACAAAAAACGACGCCCACCGGCTGGGAGGGGAAATTTTTCCTCTCCCGCCGGTGAAGCGCCGGCTCCCGGTGGGATACTCCAGCTGTTTTGCAGTCGGCTCCTGTCGGGACGGTTTTCGCTATAGGGGCGGGGCGGCCTTAATGGCCTGCCACGCCCGCTCTAAGGTCTGAATAGTGCTGGCAAATTTCCTTCACAGCGGTGAGAAGGGCCTTTTTCAGGTGTCCATAATACTTTGCCGTGATGGCGTCCAGCAGCGGCTCCGGGCCGCGGTTCAGGTCATAGCCCCGCATCATGGTCGATACGAAGCGTCGGCCAAGGTCGGTGGCCATGGTGCAGTCCACCTCCAGCACGATGCCGGACTCAAAGTCCACATTGGCAACCACCACCAGCTGATCGTACATCTTCTGGGCGGCGGTGTTGGAGGGGAGCTTGGCATAGCCTGACAGCAGGACCTGTCCGGTCGGTCGTGTCATGGCCGGAGGATTACTCCTTCACCATGCAGCCCACGTTTTCGGGGATGATGAGCTTTGCGCCGGTCTTGGCCTGCACCTCCTCCACGGTGACGCCGGGGGCGACCTCAAACAGCTTGAGGCCCTCAGGCAGCACATGGAAGCAGCCCATTTCGGTGACGATGTAGTCGATGCAGTGGTAACCGGTCAGAGGCATGGAGGTCTTCTCCACGATCTTGGGGTTGCCGGCCTTATCGGTCTGGGTGGTCATGACGATGGTGATCTTGGAGCCGGTCACCAGATCCATGGCGCCGCCCATACCGGCAGCGGTCTTGCCGGGGATCATCCAGTTGGCCAGGTTGCCCTCAGCGTCCACCTCATAAGCGCCCAGGACGGTAGCGTCCACATGGCCGCCGCGGATGAAGCCGAAGGAGCGGAAGCTGTCAAAGCAGGCGCCGCCGGTGCGGAGCATGGATGCCTTGCCGCCAGCGTCCACCACATTGGGATCCACCTCGTCGCCCTCTTTGGGAGCGCCGGTCAGACCAACAACGCCGTTCTCGGAATCCACCCAGACATCCACGCCCTCAGGCAGGTAGTCCAGGCATTTGGTGGGCATACCGATGCCCAGGTTCACCACGTCGCCGTCCTGGAAGAAACGGGCGGTGCGGTAAGCGATCAAATCTTTTCCAGTAAGAGCCATTTCGATTCCCTCCTTACGCTTCCGTCAGGGTGCGGCCCTGAACGACGGCATCCACCACAAAGCCCGGTGTCATGATCTCGTCGGGGCCAAGTTCGCCAATCTCCACGATCTGCTCCGCCTCCACGATGACATGGTCGGCGGCGGTGGCAAAGCACTCGTTAAAGTTGCGGGAGGTGCGGCGATAGACCACATTGCCCATCTTGTCCGCCTTCCAGGCATGGACAAGGCACACGTCGCCATGCAGGGGCTTTTCAAGGATGTAGCGCTTCTTGGTGGGGTCGGGAACGATCTCGCCCTCCAGGAATTTGTACTCGCCCTTCTCTTCGTCCCATTCCAGAACCTGCTTGCCGTCCATCATGGGGGTATACAGGCCGGTGGGGGTCAGCACGCCGCCGATACCGGCGCCGCCGGCACGAACCTTCTCACACAGAGAACCCTGAGGCACGAAGGTCAGGTCGATCTCTCCGGCCACCACCTTGGCAACGGTCTCGGAGTTGTTGCCGATGTGGGAGCAGGTGATTTTCTTGATGGCGTCGGCGCGGACAAGCTTGCCGATGCCGCGGCCGGGCACGCTGGTGTTGTTGGAGATAACGCTCAGGTCCCCGATGCCGGCGTCCAGAAGGCCCTCGATCAGAACCTCAGGCACGCCCACGTTCACGAAGCCGGGGAGCAGGACTGTCATGCCGGAGAAGCAATACTTTTTGATCGCTTCCTCAACGGACATAACCTTTGAAGTAGCCATTGGAAATCATCCTTTCTGAAAAAATTTATAATAAACGAAACAATAATATTATATAGTGTTGTTCGAGGAATGTCAAATCCCTTTGTAAAACTTGTTATACCGGGTCATCCATAAACTTCTGCGCCAGACGGAAAACCTCGAACAGCTGCTTATCCCGCTTGGCCTTCAGGGCGTCGATGTCCTGGCCGGTGTAATCGTAGAAGCCCTTGCCTGTCTTGATGCCAAGGTTCCCCTCCTCCACCAGCTTTTCCAGGGTCTTGGGCATCTCGTCCCCGTGCTCCGGCATGGTATAGCTGTGATTGCGGTAGTTGTTGGCGGTCATATCCAGACCGCCGAAGTCGGCCCGCTTCAGAAGGCCCAGCACCACTGCCCGGGGGATAAAGCTGGCCTTGGCCGCCAGGTCGATGCTCTCCGCGTCGCAGTAGCCGTTGTCCAGAAGGTAGAATATCTCCCGGTTCAGGCACTGCTGCAGGCGGTTCACGATATAGCCCCGGATGAATTTCTTCATATACACGGCGGTCTTGCCGCATTTTTTCAGCAGCTCCATAATCACGTCCGCCATCTCCTGGGGGGCCTGCTCGCTCTTGACCACCTCCACCAGGGGGATGAGCTGAGGCGGAGCGTACCAGTGCGCGATGCACAGCTGAGGCAGCAGCGCCTCAGGCGCCACCTCGAATATATTCAGCGCGGAGGTATTGGAGGCGATAATGACCTCCGGCCCCACCAGGCCGGCCAGCTGCTCATAAAGGGCGGCCTTGGCGTCCCGGTTCTCCACGATGGTCTCCTGTATAAAATCAGCCCCGGCCACGGTCTCCTCCACGGTCTCCGCGAAGGAAATACGGTCATAGACCGCATCCTGGTCCTCGGGCTTTATCAGGCCCTCCTCCACAAAGGTGGCGATGGAGGTCTTCAGGGCGGCCTTGGCCTTCTCCCTGGTTTCCTCCCGGCGGGTCCACATGGTGACGGCGTAGCCGCCCATGGCGTAGATCTGAGCGATGCCCGGCCCCATGGTGCCGGCGCCCAGCACGGCTATTTTTTTGATGTCTCCAATGGTTTTCATCACAAGCTCCCTGACTGCCCGGGGCCGGCATTGCCGGTCCCTGTTTTTTGTATGAAAATGTTTGTATTCCGTTTCATGTAGCTTTCATGTTTCCGCTGTATGATAACGGAACAATACCCTTTATATCCGCAGATTTAGGGATTAGAAGGAGCCCGGCTCCCAAGCCACCAGACGGACGAAGCCGCCGTCGGCCATCTCGCAGCGGAAGGGGAAGGCAGCGATGATCATGCGCTTGCCGGTGACCTCGTCGATGTCGCCGCCGGCGTTCTCGACGGTGCAGACGCCGTGCTGCATGTAGATGCGGTGGCAGG
The DNA here is from genome assembly GCA_021203045.1 of Oscillospiraceae bacterium. Classification (GTDB taxonomy): domain Bacteria; phylum Bacillota; class Clostridia; order Oscillospirales; family Oscillospiraceae; genus CAJOIG01. The sequence continues at coordinate 23,807 of JAJQBY010000055.1, forward strand.
GCTCATAGTCGGGGAACTCCACCGTGGGGTCCTTGCCGGTGGCCTTGCGGTAGGCCTTGTCCAGCCAAGGCATCTGCTCGGACAGAGGATCATGCCACAGAGGAGCGTCAGTGGCGCCCCAGGTGCCGGAAATGCCCTTGATGTGCTTCTCGAAGCAGAGATAGTTGGCCAGATCCGGGCCCTCGCCGGGGTAGTAGTTATAGTACTTGTCGTTGTTCTGACGCCAATAATGATGGAAGCCGGTGTTGATGACGACCCAGTCGTTCTCCCGGATCTCCAGGCCGTCCTTGGCGCAGGCAGCCTCCAGCTCGGCGGGCTTGATCTCGTGCCAGATGTCGCCCATCTTGGCGGGGTCGCCGCCGGCGGCGTTCCACTTCTCCTCGAACTCGTCCCGCAGATAGCGCATATCCACGATGACGCCGGTGCCGATGCAGCGCTCCAGATGGATCTCAGAGAGGTTGTAGCCGTTGGCCTCCCGGTCGACCTCCTCCTCATGCAGGACGTGGTTGGGAGCGTCCATGTGAGTGCCGGCGTGCAGGGTGCCGGTATAGGTCATGGTGCGCTTATGGAAGCGGCCCAGATACTGGCCGCGGGGGAAAACCAGGTCCTGACGGGCGCCGGGGAAGGGCCAGAGGGGGGTGTCCACGCCCCAGGGCGCGGAAAGATCATAGATCTTGGTCATCTTAGAGTCGTCCAGATAGAACTTGCTCTTGTCCAAAGGCATATAGGCCATAGTGTACGTCCTCCTAAAAACAAAAAAATTTTTTCCTATATTTAAATTTTAAACCTTGGAATTGTACGAAAGTCAAGTTATAATTGTGTTGGGAAATAACTTTTTTACAGACACAGGGAGGACAGGTTATGCGATACAAAATTGGGGATGTTGCCCGGATTTTGGGCATTTCCACCGATCTTCTGCGATATTATGAAAAAAAAGGGGTTGTCACGCCGTACAAAGACGCGCATAATGATTATCGGTACTACGACTCCTGGGATATAAATCTCCTTATGGACTGTCTCTGGTTCAAAAACTTCGGTTTTTCCATCGAGCAGATCGCAGATATGGTGCGTATCCCCTCGGCGGATGATCTGAAGGATATCTTCATCTATAAGGAGGACGAGCTGCGCTCCACCATCCGGCGCTGCCAGATGCTCCTGCGCCGGAGCGAGGAATACCGGGCCCAGCTGGACGCCATCCCCGCCCTGCTGGAAAAATGCGAGATCGCCGAGAGCCCCGCCATGGTGCGGTTCATAAACCGGGTGGGAAACGAATACCCCACCGGGGAGGGGCTGGAGCGATTCGCCCGTCAGTGGCTCCGGGCCATGCCCTTCAGCCACCGCTACTTTGAAATATCCCAGGCCGCCCTGGAGGGCGGGGATGAGATGGACTTCCGCTGGGGCTTCGCCCTGGAGCCGGATTACGTGCGGGAGCTGGATTTTCCCGTGGAGCCGCCCATGGAATCGCTGCCGGCCAGCCGGAGCATACACACCTTTTTCCGCAGCCGGGGCAAAAACAATTTTTCCGCGCGGCACCTGGACTACGCCCTGGTCTGGGCAAAGGAGCAGGGCCTTGAGATTGCGGGCCCGGCCCAGGGTACGCTGGCCGCCTCCCTGTTGGAGGAGGGCGAGGGCGAGCTGTGCGGCTATTTTGAGTGCTGGATCCCGGTGTGGGATCGGATAAAGGAGGAAAATGACGATGCGTGACCTATCGGAACAGGAACGTCAGGATATGATACAGCGGGCCAAAGGGGGCGACCCCCAGGCCAACTATGAGCTGGCCCTCTGGGCCCTGGATCAGGCAGAGGAGGAGCCGGAGGAGGAGCGCTGGAACCGGCTGGCCGCCAAGTGCCTGGTAAAGGCAGCCCAGGCCGGCTACGGCCCTGCGGTGGAGCACACCGCCCATCTTTTGCAGCAGACGGAGAGCGGCGCGGAGCAGGACAGCCAGACCCCTTCGGACAGCACCGGGGCCGAGGCTACGCCCCGCCAGAAAAGAACGGCCGCCCGCACTGAGAGAGCAGAGGAGGCAGAAGACCCGGCGGCGCAGGAGGACTTCGACTGGGACGGCTATCAGGAGCCGGAACGGGAGCCGGCAGCCTCCGATGGAGCGAACCCCGGGGTGGCAGCCAAGCTCGCCGCCGTGGCGGGCATCGCCGGCCGGGGGCTCAGGCAGGTCTTCCAGCGTCTGGGCGCCGGAAAGGACTCGCAGGACACGGAGCGGAGGTCCGGCGGCAGCCACCAGGCCGGAGGCGGGGGCCTGAAGGGCTTTTTCTCCCGTCTGGAGGACAACAAATGGAAGCGGGTGGAGGTCATCTGCATCGTGGCCTGCGTGCTGCTGGCCCTGCTGATTACCATTATGATCGTCACCGGCCGGAAAAACAAAACCACGGAGGAGGACACCGCCGTTCCCACGCCCGCCATCGTAGAGCAGGAGGAGGAAGCCGAGGAGGAAACCGTTGTCTCGGATTATCCCAGCGATGAGATCAAGGAGGAGATTGCCTCCGCCGTGCTGAGCGTCTATCCCAGCGAGGAGGACTACGTCACAGAGGCCACCACCGCCACCGTCAGCACCAGCAGCGGCCTGAATCTTCGCCGCGGCCCGGGTTCCAGCTACGGGCAGATCATCCTGATGGCAAACGGGACCTCGCTGGACGTATACGCCTATAAAAACGGTTGGGCCCTCGTCCTATACGACGGCGACACCTGGGGCTGGTGCAGCACCGATTATCTGAGCTGAGCTCACCACGACAACGCATGGCGAGGTTTTTTTCGTCAGGTCGTGATGTTTTGACGAAGGCGTACCGTGTGTACGTCGAGGAGAAGCAGCGCAGCATGGCGGAAAAAGACCCGCCCCATCGGTAAAAAAGGGGGCCGTATCACATGTGATACGGCCCATAAAGATAGGGTTGTGGGATAAAGATATGAGCCGGGTCCTCCGGGACCCATTGGATAAGCTGTATCTGCATCATACGCCCGGCGGGCGGATTTGTAAAGAGCAAAGAATGTCGAAATCGCACTAGTTTTGTCAGGCGGCAAAAAAGAATACGCGCCTCCGGCGCCTCTGTATGCGGGGCCGCCGGGGGCGTTTCCCGTTTCGTCCCGTGCTTCGGACCTGAAAATCCCGAAAAATTTTGGGGATATCGATTGCAGAAATTCATATTTATGTATAAAATAGAGGAAGGGCCCCATGGCCCGGAGCTTGCGAGGTGTAACTATGGAGAGAGCATTCGAAAAGAAATATTCCGTCAGGCTGGCGCAGATCGCGGCGGAGCACGCCCTGCATGTGGCCTATGCCGCCCCGGATTACGGGGAGAAGCTGGTGGACTCTGTGGACCTGAACCGGCCCGGCATCCAGCTTCTGGGCTATCTGAAGCACTTTGACGCCTCCCGCCTGCAGGTGGTGGGAAAATCAGAGACCACGCTGATGGAGGATTTTGATCACGCCCGCCGTCTGGCCGGCTTCGAGGCCGTCATGAGCCAGCACGTCCCCGCCGTGATCGTGGCCCACGACCAGCCGGTAATGCCGGAGTGCCTGGAGATGGCCAAAAAATACCAGGTCAGCGTTCTGACCACCGATCTGGACACCTCAGAATTTTACGCCCAGCTCATCGGCACCCTGCGCCGCCACCTGGCCCCCAGGGAGACCGTCCACGGCGTGCTGGTGGAGGTCCACGGAGAGGGCATGCTGATCACCGGAGACAGCGGCATCGGCAAGTCGGAGACCGCTCTGGAGCTGATAAAGCGAGGCCACCGGCTGATCGCGGACGACGCGGTGGAAATTTTGCGCACCTCCCGCTCCACCCTGGAGGGCCGCGCTCCCGCCATCATCAAGCATTTCATGGAGCTGCGGGGCATAGGGGTCATCAACGTCCCCAGCGTGTTCGGCATCGGCGCCGTCCGCTCCTCCTGCCCCATCGACATGGTGATCGCCATGGAGCTTTGGGACAGCAGCAAAAAATACGACCGTCTGGGCCTTGACCGGGAGACCACGGAATACCTGGGGGTATCCGTGCCTCTGGTGACCATCCCCGTCCACCCGGGACGGAACCTGGCCGTCATCCTGGAGCTGGCCGCTATGACCAACCGTCAGCGGAAATCCGGCTACAACGCCGCCGAGGAGCTGGCCCAGCGGGTGGACAGCCTGGTGGACGCTGGGGAGGACTACTGAAATCATCCGCGATTGGCATCGCGGATGACGGGCAGCGGACCGCTGCCTCTGCGAGGCTTTCTATAACTTTGAAATAAGGACTTTCTGTATGGACTATACCGCACTGATCGCTGATATACGCGCCGCCCTTCCCGCGCTGGAGCTGCGGGAGGGAGAGCCTATGAGCCGCCACTGCTCCTTCCGCATCGGCGGGCCGGCAGTGGCCATGGCGTTCCCCGCCTCTAAGGAGGAGCTGACCGCTCTGTGCGCCCTCCTTCGACAGAAGGGAGAACGGCCCCTGGTCATAGGCCGGGGCACCAACATTCTGCCGCCGGACGAGGGGCTGGACCGCATCGTCATCAATACCAGCCGGGGCCTGGGGGATATCTCCCCGGACCAGACCCGCCTTACAGCCGGATGCGGGGCCAGTCTGGCCGCCCTCTCCAGCGCCGCGGCGGAGGCCGGGCTGTCCGGCCTGGAATTTGCCCACGGTATCCCCGGCACGGTGGGCGGCGGCATCGTCATGAACGCGGGCGCCTACGGCGGAGAGCTGAAGGACACCGCCGTGCTGACGGAATATCTGGACGAGGAGCTGCGTCTCTGTCAGGCGGCCGGGCCGGAGCAGGAGTTATCCTACCGGCACAGCTTTCTCTCCGGACGGAACTGCATCGCCCTGTCCGTGACCTTCTCCCTGCAGCCGGGCAAAAAGGACACAATCCTGGCCCGCATGCGGGAGCTGGACGGCCGCCGCCGGGACAGCCAGCCCCTGGATATGCCCTCCGCCGGGAGCACCTTCAAGCGGCCCAGGGAGGGCTATGCCGCCGCTCTCATCGACCAGGCGGGACTGAAGGGCTTTTCCATCGGCGGGGCCCAGGTCTCGCCCAAGCACGCCGGCTTCGTGGTGAATACCGGCGGAGCCTCCTGCGCGGACGTACTGCGGCTGATGGAGCATATACAAAAGACCGTTCTGGCCCAGAGCGGCGTTTTGCTGGAGCCGGAGGTGCAGCTTCTCCGGGAGCACGAAATATAATCTTATCTTATTGCCATCGTTCGGCGCTTTTTCAAGGAGGTGCGGCAGCATATGGAGCTTTTCATCATAACGGGCCTGTCCGGGGCCGGCAAGAGCCGGGCGGCGGATGTGTGCGAGGATCTCGGCTATTACTGTGTGGACAATCTGCCCCCCGCTCTGCTGGGCCGGTTCGCGGCCCTGTGTCTGGCCACTCATGGCCGGTATGAGCGGGTAGCGCTGGTGATGGACGTGCGCAGCGTCACGGACTATGACGAGCTGGACAGCGCTCTCCAGGAGCTGGCGGAGCTGAACTGTCCCTGCCGCATTCTGTATCTGGAGGCGGGCCAGTCCGCCCTGATACGACGCTATAAGGAAAGCCGTCGCCCGCACCCCATGGCCCAGCCTGGCGGCACCATCCAGCAGGCAGTGGAGCGAGAGCAGGCGTTCCTGGCCCCTCTGCGCCAACGGGCGGACGTGATCATCGACACCACCGGCCTGTCCCTGAACCGCCTTCAGGCCCGGATACGGGAGGCGCTCCATCCGGAGACGGTCTGCTTTTCCGTAAACATCTGTTCCTTTGGCTATAAATACGGCATCCCGCCGGAGGCGGATCTGGTGTTCGACGTGCGGTGTCTTCCCAATCCCTTCTATGAGGCGGATCTGCGGGACCTGAACGGTCTGGACGCCCCTGTGGCGGATTATGTGTTCCGCAGCGAGAACGCCCAGACACTGCTGGAAAAGCTGACGGACCTGCTGATATTTCTCCTGCCCATGTATCAGCTCGACCGGTCGGAGCTGACGGTGGCGGTGGGCTGCACCGGCGGCCATCACCGCAGCGTGGCCGTGGCGGCGGCTCTGGCTCAGACCCTCGCCGGAGAGGGCCATGCGGTGACCGTATCCCACCGGGATCTGGAGCGGTGAGGCCATGAGCATGCGCCGGTATACGCCCCCCAGCATCGCGGTCATCGGCGGGGGAACAGGACTCTCCACCATGCTCCGGGGGCTGAAATTCAAAGCCAGCCGCATCACCGCCATCGTCACCGTCACGGACGACGGCGGCGGCAGCGGCGTCCTCCGCCGGGAGCTGGGCATGCCGCCACCCGGGGACATACGCAGCTGCATCCTGGCCCTGGCCAACGCCGAACCGGCCATGGAGGATATGATGAACTATCGCTTCCGGGAGGGCTCTCTGGCCGGGCAGAGCCTGGGAAATCTCGTTCTGGCCGCGCTGAACGATATGTCGCCCACCTTCGACCAGGCGGTGACCGCCATGGGACAGGTGCTGGCCATTACCGGCCAGGTGCTCCCCGTCACCAATGAGAATCTCGTTCTTCAGGCGGAATTCACGGACGGAGCTGTCATCCGGGGCGAGACCCGCATCACGGACTACAAGCGCCATACGGACGCGGTCATACGCCGCATATCCCTGGACCCGGCGGAGCCCGCCGCCATTCCGGCCGTGCTGGAGGCCATCCGCCGGGCGGATATGATCGTCCTGGGGCCGGGGAGCCTGTTTACCAGCGTTATCCCGAATCTTCTCACAAAGGGCGTGGCGGAAGCGGTATGCGCCTCCGGCGCCGTGAAGGTATACGTCATGAACATCATGACCCAGAACGGAGAGACCGAGCGCTATACCGCCGCCGGTCATGCCAAGGCCCTGCTGGAGCACGGCGGGCCGGGCCTTTTTGACTACATCCTTCTGAACAGCCGCCCGGTGGATGCAGGCGTTCTGGCCCCTTATGAGGCGGAGGGCGCCAACCAGGTAGAGGTGGACGAGGAGGCCCTGCTCCGGCTGGGCGTGGAGCCGGTATACGCCCCGGTGGCCAGCTGGACCGGCGGCCTGATACGCCATGACCCGGCAGCTCTGGCAGACGCTCTGATGCGCCTGTATCACGACAAGGCGGAGACCAGAACGGCCTTCATATAATCATTGAATCATTTTTGACAGGAAGGGGGAACGGTCATGACATTTTCCTCTCAGGTAAAAACAGAGCTCTGCAAGGACAATCTGGGCAAAAAATGCTGCGCCCTGGCGGAGGCCTATGGGGTGCTTCTATACGCCAACAGCTTCACCGCCGCCCAGGTGCGGGTCATAACGGCGAACGACGCCTTCGCCGCCCGCCTGCCAAGGCTGTTCCGCAAGGCCTTCGGCCTGGACTTCGACCAGCTTCCCCCGCCGGAAAAGGAGGCCAAGCGCTCCTTCTGCATCACAGATCCCAAAAAGCTGGCCGCCATCTTTTCCGCCATCGGCTATGACGCCGACCGCGCCGTATCCCACCACATCAATCTTCCCGTGGTGGAAAACGACTGCGACCGGGTGGCCTTTCTCCGGGGCGCGTTTCTGGCCGGGGGCAGCGTTACCGACCCTCACCGGAGCTATCATCTGGAGCTGTCCACCAGCCATGCCAGCGTATGCCGGGAGGTCCGCGCCCTGCTGCTGGATATGGGCTTCACGCCGGGGGACACCCGGCGGGGCTCCCACTATCTGACCTATTTCAAGCGCAGCGAGGTGATAGAGGACCTGCTCACCACCATGGGCGCGCCCGTCTCCGCCATGGAGATCATGCAGGCCACAGTGGAAAAGCATATGTCCAACGCCATGAACCGGATCACGAACTGCGATCTGGCCAATTCGGACAAGCTGGTGGCGGCCAACGCCGGGCAGATGGAGGCCATCCGGGCCATCGAGGCCGGGCCGGGCATCGCCTCCCTGCCCGCCGCCCTGCAGGAGACCGCCCTGCTGCGCATCGCAAACCCGGCGTGCAGCCTGGCGGAGCTGGCCCAGCTGGCAGATCCCCAGGTGACAAAAAGCTGCATCAGCCACCGCGTGCGCAAGCTGACAGAGCTGGCGAAAAGCCTGGCCGAGCCGCCCCAGGAGGAATAATACCATGGCCTTTGTCCATCTTCACGTTCACAGCGAATACAGCCTGCTGGACGGCGCCTGCCGCATCAGCGAGATGGCGGAGTACGCCAAAAACCTGGGACAGACGGCCCTGGCCATCACCGACCACGGGGTCATGTACGGAGCCGTGGCCTTCTATAAGGCCTGCCGCGCTGCGGGCATACAGCCCATCATCGGCTGCGAGGTATATGTGGCGCCCCGCTCCCTGACAGACAAGGAGCATGGCCTGGACAGCAATTACTCCCACCTCATCCTCCTGTGCGAGAACGAGACCGGCTATCACAACCTGTGCGAGCTGGTCAGCCGGGGCTTTGTGGACGGCTTTTATGTGAAGCCCCGCATCGACTGGCCTCTGCTCCATCAGCATGCGGAGGGGCTTATCTGCCTGTCCGGCTGCGTGGCGGGGGACATCCCCCAAAAGCTCATCAGCGGAGATTATGAGGCCGCCAGGGCAAAGGCCCTGGAGCTGGCGGAGCTTTTCGGCCCGGACCGGTTTTACCTTGAAATCCAGGACCACGGCATTCCGGAGGAGCGCCGGGCCGCCCAGGGGCTGATACGCCTCCATCAGGAGACGGGCATTCCCCTGGCCGTCACGAACGACGCCCATTATCTGCGCCGGGAGGACAGCCGGCTCCAGGACGTGCTCATGTGCATCCAGATGGGCAAGACCGTGGACGACCCGGACCGCATGCGCTTCAACTCCCAGGAGCTTTATCTCAAAAGCGAGGAGGAGATGCGGGCCCTGTTCCCCGATCTGCCGGAGGCCTATGACAACACGGTGAAGATCGCGGAGCGGTGCCGGTTCGATTTTGAATTCGGCCACTATCATCTGCCCCGGTTCCAGCTCCCGGAGGGGGAGACGGACGGCTTCGCCTATCTGCAAAGGCTTTGCTATGAGGGCCTGGCCCGCCGCTATCCGGGATACGATGCGTCTCTGACGGAGCGACTGGAATATGAGCTGGGCGTCATCCGGCAGATGGGTTTTGTGGACTATTTCCTCATCGTGTGGGACTTTGTCCGCTTCGCCAAGGGGGAGGGCATCCCCGTGGGCCCGGGGCGCGGCTCCGCCGCCGGCTCCATCGTCAGCTACACCCTGGGCATCACGGACGTGGACCCCATCAAATACAAGCTGTTCTTCGAACGGTTCCTGAACCCGGAGCGGGTGACCATGCCGGATATCGACATGGACTTCTGCGTCCGCCGCCGGGGGGAGGTCATTGATTATGTAAACCGTAAATACGGCTCGGATCATGTGGCGCAGATCGTCACCTTCGGCACCATGGCGGCCCGGGCCGCCATACGGGACGTGGGCCGGGCCATGAATCTCAGCTATGGAGAGACGGACGCCGTGGCAAAGCAGGTGCCCTCCACCCTGAACATGACCCTGGACGAGGCCCTGCGCCTTTCCAAGCCCCTCAAGGAATATTACGACGGCGACCCCCGGCTCCATGAGCTGATCGACACCGCCCGGGCCCTGGAGGGGATGCCCCGCCACGCCTCCACCCATGCCGCCGGGGTGGTCATATCCGAGCGGCCCCTGACGGACTATGTGCCCCTGGCCCGGAACGATGAATCCATCGTATGCCAGTTTCCCATGACGACTTTGGAGGAGCTTGGCCTGCTGAAAATGGATTTTCTGGGCCTGCGGAACCTGACCGTCCTGCGGGATGCGGAGCTCCTGGCACAGAAGACAGACCCCGCCTTCCGCATAGAGGATATCCCGGAGGACGACCCAGACACCTTCCAGATGCTGACAGAGGGGAACACCTGCGGCGTTTTCCAGCTGGAATCCACCGGCATGACCGGGGTATGCGTGGGCCTGAAGCCCAAGAGCATCGAGGACATCACCGCCGTCATCGCCCTCTATCGTCCCGGCCCCATGGACTCCATCCCCCGCTTCCTGGAGTGCGCCGTCCATCCGGAAAAAATCACCTATAAGCATCCCCTTCTCCGGCCTATATTGGATGTCACCTATGGCTGCATCGTCTACCAGGAGCAGGTCATCGACATCTTCCGCCATCTGGCGGGCTTCTCCCTGGGCCAGGCCGACCTGATACGCCGGGCCATGTCCAAGAAAAAGCATGATGTGATCGACGCGGAGCGGAAGGCCTTCGTCCACGGGGACCCGTCCCGGAGCATCCCCGGCTGCGTGGCCAACGGAGTAGACGAGGCCACCGCCAACAGCATATACGACGAGATCCTGGACTTCGCCTCCTACGCCTTCAACAAGGCCCATGCGGTCAGCTATGCCATCGTGGCCTACCGTACCGCCTGGATGAAGCGCCACTGGCCCAAGGAATACATGGCGGCCCTGCTGACCAGCGTGCTCGGCTCCTCCGGCAAGGTGGCGGAATATATCGCCGAATGCCGGAGCATGGGCATCGCCCTGCTGCCCCCGGACGTGAACGAGTCGGACGCGGACTTCACCGTGGTCGGCGGGAATATACGCTTCGGCCTGGCGGCGGTGAAGGGCGTGGGCAGAGGCTTCGTCACGGAGCTGATGGCACAGCGGGAGGCGGACGGGCCGTTCACCGCCTTCGATGAGTTCTGCCGCCGGATGTACGGTAAGGAGCTGAACCGCCGGCCGGTGGAGAGCCTGATCCGGGCCGGGGCCTTCGACTCCATGGGCTATAAACGCCGCGCCCTGCTGGCCGTGCTGGACAGGGTGCTGGACGGCGTGAACCGGACGGGACGCAGCAATGTAGCCGGACAGATGGATCTGTTCTCCCTGGCGGACGCTGATCCCGAGCCGCCCCTGGCCCTGCCGGAGGTGGAGGAATTCTCCCCCCAGGAGCGGATGGCCATGGAGAAGGAATACACAGGCCTGTATCTGACCGGCCACCCTATGGATGATTACCGCAAGGACGCCCAGCGGCTGGGGGCTGTGCCCATCAGCTCCATTCTGGAGGCCTTCACCGGCCATGAGGAGCAGCCTTCGTTCCAGGACGGCCAGACCGTCAGCGTAGCCGGGGTCGTCCAGACCGCCCGCACCCGCACCACGAAAAACAACACCCTGATGAGCTATGTCACCCTGGAGGACGACACCGGCTCCATGGAGCTGCTGGCCTTCCAGCGGGTGCTGGATCAGGCGGCGGGCTATCTCACGGACAACAGCGCTGTATACTGCTCCGGCCGCATTTCCGTCCGGGATGAGAAGGACCCCCAGCTGATGCTGGACATGGCGCTGCCGCTCAAGGACCTGACCCAGGAGGAGATAGACAGATACCGCCGGCCCGTCCGCCGGGAGCAGGCTCCCGTTCAGGCTGCGCCGCCCCATCGCCAGACCCTGTGGATTAAGCTCCCGGCACGGGATGAGCAGGCGCTTCACCGCATCGAGCTGGTGCTGACCATGTTCCCCGGCACAGACCCCCTGGTGATCTATTTCGCGGACACAAAAAAACGTCTGGGCGCCAGATGCCTGATTCATCCGGCCCTGGTAGAGGACCTTCAGGAACGGTTCGGCGCGGAAAACGTCGTCGTAAAATAACCGCTGATTTCATAAGAATTCGAGGATAAGACCATAGAAGACACAACGATCAAAAAGGAACGGGCGGCCCTGGCAGGGCTATCTGCCGCCGCCATGGATGAGGCCGAGCGCAGCGACGAGGCCAGCATGAGTGAGCTCTGGCGTCTGGCAGAGACCGCCGGGGCGGAGCCTGTCTGCACCCTGCTGCAAACAAGGGACAAGCCGGAGCCCCGCACCTTCCTGGGAACGGGCAAGGTGACGGAGCTGAAGGAGCTCGCGGAAAACCAGGAATGCTCCCTGGTCATATTCGACAACGACCTGTCTCCCTCCCAGGCCCGGGTGCTGGAGGAGCTGCTGGGGGTGCGGGTCATGGACAGGACGGGGCTGATACTGGATATTTTCGCCCAGCGGGCCCATACCCGGGAGGGAAAGCTGCAGGTGGAGCTGGCCCAATATCAGTATCTGCTGCCCCGGCTGACCGGTATGTGGACCCATCTGAAGCGGCAGGCCGGCACCTCCGCGCCCATCGGCACCCGCGGTCCCGGCGAGACCCAGCTGGAGACCGACCGGCGGCACATCCGCCGCCGCATCCAGAAGCTGACCCAGGAGCTGGAGCAGGTGCGCCGGGTCCGGGGCACCCAGCGCCGCCACCGGGAGAAAAACGTCCTGCCCGTGGTGGCACTGGTGGGATATACCAACGCGGGAAAATCCACCCTCTTAAACGCCCTGACCGGGGATAATATCCAGACCGGCGACCGGCTTTTCGACACCCTGGACACCACCACCCGGCGCATCGCCCTGCCCGGCGGCGGGCAGGCCCTTCTGTCCGACACCGTGGGCTTTATCCGAAAGCTCCCCACGGAGCTGGTGGACGCCTTCAAGGCCACGCTGGAGGAGCTGACCTATGCGGATCTGCTGCTCCATGTCATCGACATATCGAATCCGGAATATGAGACCCAGGCCCAGGTGGTGGACGAGCTCATCCAGCGGCTGGGAGCCGGGCAGACCCCCTGCCTGCGGGTATACAACAAGTGCGACGCCTATTTCGGCCGTCTGCCCGGCCGGGAGGACGAGGTATGCGTCTGCGCCCGCTCGGGAGAGGGAACGGCCACCCTGCTCCACGCCATTGAAAAGCGGCTGGAGGGCGGCCTGACCCGGGTACGGCTGCTGATCCCCTATACGAACGGCGCGCTGGTGCAGACCCTGGAGACCCAAGCGAACGTGCTGGAGCTGATCTTCAGAGAGGAGGGGACGGAGGTACTGGCCACAGTGGGGCCGGAGCTGGCCCATGTGGTCGCCCCCTATCAGATCCATGAGTGAGCGCTGCCGCCCCCAGGGCTATGGGACCGGAGAATATGAGGAAAAGCGCTCCCGCTTTATCGGAGAGATCTGGCCCGTCCGGGATGAGGCCCAGGCCAAAGAGCTGATCGCCCAGGTGAAAAAGCACTATCCGGACGCCCGCCACCACTGCTGGGCCTGGGTACTGCCGGACGGAGCCTGCCGCTGGTCGGATGACGGGGAGCCGGGAGGCACCGCCGGAGGACCTATCGCCAACATCCTGAAGGGCGGGACGGTCTATGGCGTGCTGTGCGTCGTGACCCGCTACTTCGGCGGCACCCTCCTTGGGAGCGGCGGCCTGGTGCGGGCCTATTCCAAGGCGGCGGCCCTGGCCCTGGCCGACGCCGGCACCGAGCCGGACCCGGAAAAGACCGTTCTCACCCTCTCCTGCCCCTGGGACAGTCTGGACAAGGCCCACCGTCTGCTCCGCCAGCAGGAGGGCGCTCTCCTGTCCTCCGACTACGAATCCGACCCCACCCGGGTCATTCTGACAGTGGAGCTTCTGGCGGACCGGGCCGAGCCCTTCCTCCGGCAGCTGAAAAACGCCACCGCCGGCCGTGCGGATATACGCTGACCGCTTCATCCTCCCGCTCCGGCGGGAGGGTTTTTCTGTTTTGTTTCCAAATTTTATTTTTACAAACTCTCCCTTGTATGATAGAATAAAGTGTCAGATTAGATTTTATAATGCCTGCAACGATAGGGGTGATCCGATTGGCAGAGGAATATGCGGTAAAAATGGTGGACATTACCAAGACCTTCGGGGCTGTAACCGCCAATGACAGGGTGCATCTGGAGCTGAAAAAGGGAGAGATCCTCTCCCTTCTGGGAGAAAACGGCAGCGGCAAGACCACCCTGATGAACATGCTCTCCGGCATTTATTTTCCGGACAGCGGCCACATTTTCGTGGACGGACAGGAGGTGACCATCGCCTCCCCCCACGACGCCTATACCCTGGGCATCGGCATGGTGCACCAGCACTTCAAGCTGGTGGACGTGCTGACCGCGGCGGAGAACATCGAGCTGGGTCTGCCGGGAAAGCTGGTGGTGGACAAAAAGGCCATCGGCCAGCGCATCCGGGAGATATGCGACCGCTACGGCTTCGTGGTAGAGCCGGAAAAGAAGGTCTACGATATGTCCGTGTCGGAAAAGCAGACGCTAGAGATCGTCAAGGCCCTTTACCGGGGCGCCAACGTATTGATACTGGATGAGCCCACCGCCGTGCTGACCCCCCAGGAGACGGAGCGGCTGTTCGCCGTCATGCGGAACATGAAGGCGGACGGCAAGAGCATCATCATCATCACCCACAAGCTCCATGAGGTGCTGGAAATCTCCGACCGGGTAGCCGTTCTGCGGAAGGGCGCCTATGTAGGGGACATGGCCACCGCCGGGGCGGACACCCAGACCCTGTCCGATATGATGGTGGGCCGGGCCGTGGACCTGAATATCGACCGGGCCGATCCGGAAAACATCATCCGCCGCCTGGAGCTGCGCCACCTGACCGTGAAGGACGCCGACGGCGTGCTGCGGCTGGACGATATAAGCCTGGACGTAAACGGCGGAGAGATCCTGGGCGTGGCCGGCATCTCCGGCTGCGGGCAGAAGGAGCTTCTGGAGGCCATCGCCGGGCTTCAGGAAACAGAAGACGGCAGCAGCATAAAATACTTCCCCCAGGGCGCGGAGGGACCGGCAGAGGAGCTGATCGGCCAGAATCCCCGCACCATCGCGGATATGGGCATCCGCTTGGCCTTCGTGCCGGAGGACCGGCTGGGTATGGGCCTGGTGGGGAGCATGGACCTGGCGGACAATATGATGCTGAAAAGCTATCGGGAGGGCCGGGGGGCCTTCACCGACCGCAAGCCGCCCCACAAGCTGGCAGAGTCGGTAGTGGAGGAGCTCGAGGTGGTCACCCCCAGCATATCCACTCCGGTGCGCCGCCTCTCCGGCGGAAACGTGCAGAAGGTCCTGGTAGGCCGGGAGATCGCAGCCCAGCCTACGGTCCTCCTCAGCGCCTATGCTGTCCGGGGCCTGGATATCAACACATCCTATACCATCTACCGGCTGCTGAATGAGCAGAAGCAGGCAGGCGTCGCCGTCCTGTATGTGGGCGAGGATTTGGACGTGCTGCTGGAGCTGTGCGACCGGATCGCCGTATTGTGCGGCGGACGGCTCAGCGGCATACTGGACGCCCGCACCGCCACCAAGGAGCAGGTGGGCTTTATGATGACCAATGTGGCCGGGACCGGCCGGGAGGAGGGCAAGGCATGAACACTTCACACGAGCCGCTGGTGCACATCTCCAAGCGGGACGGCATGGCCTGGTGGAAGGGCTGGCTGATACGTATCGCCGCGGCCCTGCTGGCCTTGGTGGTCAGCGCTCTGTTTATCTATTCCCTGACGAAAATGAACCCCGTGAAGGTATACGGGGCCATGTGGAACGGCGCCTTCGGCACCAGCAAGCGCACCTGGGTCACCCTGCGGGATACCATGATGCTGCTGTGCATCGGCGTAGGTCTGGCCCCCGCCTTTAAAATGCGCTTCTGGAATATCGGAGCCGAAGGCCAGGTGCTGGTGGGCGGCTGCGCCACCGCCGCCGTAATGATCTACTGCCCCGGTCTTCCCACCTGGGTCATCCTTCTCATCGGCATCGTGGTCAGCCTGATCGCCGGGGCCGTCTGGGGCATCATCCCCGCCGTATTCAAGGCCCGGTGGAACACCAACGAGACCCTTTTCACCCTGATGATGAACTATATCGCCATACAGCTGACCTGCTTCCTGGTGGCCAAATGGGAAAACCCCTACGGCTCCAACACCGTGGGCATCATCAACCAATCCACCAAGGCGGGCTGGCTGCCCTCCCTGTTCGGGCAGCAATACGGCTGGAATATCGTGCTGGTGCTGGCCGTGACCGTAGCCATGTACCTCTATCTGAAATATTCCAAGCACGGCTATGAGATCGCCGTGGTGGGCCAGAGCGAGAACACTGCCCGCTATGCGGGCATCAGCGTGAAGCGGGTCATCGTCCGCACCATGGCCCTCTCCGGCGCCGTATGCGGCATGGCCGGCTTCGTGGCCGTAGCCGGAGCCAGCCACACCATCTCCACCAGCACCGCCGGCGGCCGGGGCTTTACTGCCATCATCGTGGCCTGGATGGCAAAATTCAATACCTTCGTCATGATTCTCATCGCCCTGCTGCTGGTATTTCTGGAAAAGGGCGCTACCCAGATCGCCTCCCAGTTCAACCTGAACGACTATGCCTCCAATGTGGTCACGGGCATCATTCTGTTCTTCCTGCTGGGCAGTGAATTCTTCATCAACTATACCGTCCGCTTCCGCCGGCGGGAAAAGGAGGCCAAAGCATGACAAGCCTTATATCCCTGCTGAACAACGCCGTCATTTTCGGCACCGTGATTCTTTACGGAGCCATCGGCGAGATCATCACGGAGAAATCCGGCAACCTGAACCTGGGCGTACCGGGCATCATGTATCTGGGCGGCATCGCGGGCCTGGCCACCGCCTTCTACTATGAAATGCTGGCCGCAAATCCTGTCGGGATCGTCAGCCTGCTGCTGAGCTTTATTGCCGCCTTTCTAGCCGCGGCCCTTGGCGGGCTTATCTATTCCTTCCTGACCATCACCCTGCGGGCCAATCAGAACGTGACCGGCCTGACCCTGACCATCTTCGGCGCCGGGCTTGCAAACCTTTATGGCGGCAGCCTGAACAAGCTGGCCGGAGGCGTGGGCCAGATCAGCGTATCCCTGACCTCCCGGACCTACCGGGCCTATTTCTCCGGCCTTGCAAACCTGGGGGTGCCGGGAAAGCTGCTGTTTTCCTATGGCTTCATGGCCTATCTGGCTATCATTATCGCCCTGGTGGCCAGCTGGCTTCTGAACCGCACCCGGGTAGGGCTGAACCTCCGGGCCGTGGGGGAGGACCCCGCCACAGCGGATGCCGCCGGCATAAACGTCACCAAATATAAATACCTGGCCACCTGCATCGGCGCGGGCATCTCCGGCCTGGGCGGGCTGTACTACTGCATGGACTATATCAAGGGCACCTGGACGACGGACAGCACCATCGAGGCCCTGGGCTGGCTGGCGGTGGCACTGGTCATCTTCGCCACCTGGAAGCCCGCGCGGGCCATCTGGTCCGCCTACCTGTTCGGCGTCCTTTACTGGGCCTATAACTACATCAGCGGCCTGACGCGGGCCAGCATAGAGCTGTTCAAAATGCTGCCCTATGTGGTCACCATCGTCGTCCTGATCGTAGTCAGCATGCGCCATTCCAAGGAATCCCAGCCCCCGGAAAGCCTGGGCCAGAGCTACTTCCGGGAAGAACGATAGATCAAAAAGGAACAAAATATCTTGAACGTTCAAAGCATTTTCTTCGACCTGGACGGGACGCTGACGGACTCGGCTCCAGGCATCACCAACGCCATCATCTACGCCCGGAAAAAATGGGGCCTGCCCACAGGCCCCCCGGCGGACTACTACAAATTCATAGGCCCCCCTATGCCCCAGAGCTTTCAGGACTACTGGGGCTTTTCCCGGCCCGAGGCGGAGCGTTTTCTGGAGGATTACCGGGAATACTTCATGGACAAGGGCCTGTTTGAAAACAGCGTTTACGACGGCATCCCCGCTATGCTTCAGGCCCTGAAGGACCGGGGCCGCCGGCTTTTCATCGCCACCACCAAGCCCACCGGCTCCGCTCTGCGCATCGCAGAGCGGTTCGGTCTGGCCCCCTATTTTGAGCTGATATCCGGCAGCGACCCGGAGCGGGACAATACCAAAGCGGACGTGATCGCCTTTGCAAGGGACGCATGCCATGTGGATATGTCCGGCGCCGTCATGGTAGGCGACCGCCGCCATGACGTGGAGGGCGCCAGAGCCTGCGGCATCGACTGCATCGGCGTGACCTACGGCTTCGGAGGCCGCCGGGAATTGGAGGAAGCCGGCGCAAAATGGATAGCAGATTCCGTTTTTTCGCTTGCGGCCCTGCTTCTTACATGATATTATAATGGTTGGGCTTAAAAAGCGAGCCTTTTATTGAAAATGACTATTGAAAGGATGTGACAGCACAATGGATGCAGGCAACAGTACCGGCACAAAACGAGGACGACGGCGGCGGGCATCCATTGCCCGCTGACACAGACCCCCTTTGTGTCTTACTCCTGCCTGAGCGGAGCATTCCGCAGGACCGGCCTATGTCCGGCCCGGGAGCGATCCCAGACTTCAAAAAGGAGGAAGAACAATGGCTGAACGCAGTATTACCCTGGAAGCTACCATCAGCGCGCTGGCGGAGCAGAAAAAATACCCCGCCCTGCGGGATATCCTGGTGACCATGAATCCCGCAGACGTAGCGGCGCTGTTTGACGAACTGGAGGAGCACACGCTCCCCCTTCTTTTCCGGCTTCTGCCCAAGGACCAGGCGGCAGAGACCTTCGTGGAGATGGATACCGACACACAGGAGCTTCTGATACGCGGCTTTTCCGACAGCGAGCTGAAGGAGGTCGTAGACGAGCTGTATGTGGACGATGCGGTGGATCTGGTGGAGGAGATGCCTGCCAATGTGGTCAAGCGCATATTGCGCCAGGCGGATGCGGAGACCCGCAAGCTGATAAACGAGATCCTCAAATACCCGGACGATTCCGCAGGCTCCATCATGACCACGGAGTTCGTGGATCTGCGGCCCACCATGACCGCGGTGGACGCCATCAAGCACATCAAACGCACCGGCGTGGACTCGGAGACCATCAACACCTGCTATATCACCGACAACGGAAAAAGGCTCATAGGCGCCGTTTCCATCCGGGCCATCATCCTGGCGGAGGACGAGGAGCCTATGGCGGACGTCATGGAGGACAACGTCATCTCCATCGGCACCCTGGCCGATCAGGAGGAGGCCGTCTCCATGTTCACCAAGTATAACTTCACGGCCCTGCCCGTGGTAGACGGCGAGGGTCGCCTGGTGGGCATCATCACCGTAGACGACGCCATGGACGTCATGGAGACGGAGGCCACGGAGGACATCGAGATCATGGGCGGCGTCACGCCTATCGACAAGCCCTATCTGAAGACCAGCGCCTTTCAGTTCTGGAAGAGCCGCATCCCCTGGCTGATGCTCCTGATGATTTCCGCCACCTTCACCGGCATGATTCTCAACCACTTTGAGGACGCGCTGGCCGCCGTAACCGCCCTGACGCTGTTTATCCCCATGCTGATGGATACCGGCGGCAACTCCGGCTCCCAGTGCTCCGTCACGGTAATTCGCGCCCTGTCCCTGGGGGATCTGAGCTTTTCCGATCTGGTCGCCGTCATCTGGAAGGAGATACGGGTGGGCGTCCTCTGCGGCCTGAGCCTTGCGGTAGTGGCCTTCGGGAAGATCATGCTCATCGATCATCTGCTGCTGCATAACGACGGCGTTACCGTCCTGGTGGCCTTGACCGTGTGCCTGACCCTGGCGCTGGTAGTGCTGGTGGCCAAGATCGTGGGCTGTATCCTGCCCATGCTGGCGGATAAGCTGGGCTTCGACCCGGCGGTGATGTCCAGCCCCTTCATCACCACCATCGTAGACGCCCTGAGCCTGCTGATCTATTTCTGCATCGCCCAGCAGCTTTTGCAGCTGTAAGGGCTCCTTGACAACCACCGGGACCCTGTGCTATCATGCAGGAACACCGGACATCAACGCTTTGGAAGGAGGCGGTATCGTGGCTTTGAATGCCACCCAGCGGCGTATTCTCAGCGAGGCCAAGCGCATGGTGCGCTCGGAAAAGCTGGCCGATTTCATGAACGACTACAAGAGCTATTTTCACCGCCGGTCCACGGGCTACTATGACGACCGGCTGGTATATATCACCCGCTGGCTCGTGAACGACGAGCAGCAGCACATTGACGACTATTACGGCAGACGCTGAACGAGGGGCTGTATCAAAACCGAACGGTTTTGATACAGCCCCTCCGGTCATATAGGCAGGGCGGACCCTCGCCCTGCATGATCTGACGATTTTTCGGGGAGGCGGAATTATATGGCTACCATTGCAGTCATCGGGGGCGGGGCCTCCGGGATGGCGGCGGCGCTGGCGGCGGCGGAGAGTCTGGAAAACCACGTGCTGCTGCTGGAGCGGCAGAACCGGGTGGGGCGCAAGCTGGCCGCCACAGGCAACGGCCGCTGCAATCTTTCAAACGATCACGCCGGACTGCCCCACTATCACGGGAGCGACCCGGATTTTGTTCTGCCGGCACTGACCCGCTTCGGCGTATCGGAGACCCTGGACTGGTTCGCCGGGCTGGGCCTTGCTGTCCGTCATGAGGAGGGGGGCCGCATCTATCCGCTGACAGACACCGCCGCCAGCGTGGTGGACGTGCTGCGTCTGGCGCTGGAGGCCCGGAACGTAGAGCTTATGTGCGGCTTCACTGTGAAGGACGCCCGCCGGGAGGGGGACCGTTTCCTCCTGGAATCCTCCATGGGCGAGGAGCTCGCCTGTGACAGGCTGATCGTCGCCTGCGGCGGGGTGGCGGGAGAGCGCCTGGGCGGCTCCCGCTCCGGCTATGAGCTGCTGCGGCTGTTCGGCCACAGTCAGACAGCCCTTCACCCCTCCCTGGTGCAGCTGCGGACAGAAAACACCTGGGTACGCGCCATGAAGGGCGTACGCACCCAGGCCCGTCTGACGCTGGAGTACTGGGAGCATATCCTCGCCCGGGGAGAGGGAGAGGTGCAATTTGCGGAATACGGCGTCACCGGCCCCGCCGTGTTCGACCTGTCCCGGACCGCCGCCGTGATGGGGGAGGGCGGTCTGCTGGTTCTTCGGCTGCTGCCGGAGCTGGAGGAGCGGGACCTCCTTCTCTATATGACAGAAAAACGAAACGGCTTTTCCAATCTCAAGGCAGAAAATCTCCTGACCGGCGCGCTGCATAACGCCATCGCCCGCACCGTCCTCCGCCGGGCGGAGATACCCCTGGACGCCAGATTGTGGGCTCTGTCCGACCGGGCACTGGAGCAGATTGCCGCCGTTATCACCCGGTTTGAGCTGCCTCTCCTGGGAACCCCGGGCTTCGACGCCGCCCAGGTCACCGCAGGCGGCGTGGAAACGGCGGGCTTCGACCCCTATACCATGGCCAGCCGCCTGGTCCCCGGCCTTTACGCCTGCGGGGAGGTGCTGGATATAGACGGAGACTGCGGGGGCTATAACCTCCAATGGGCCTGGTCCAGCGGACGCATGGCGGGACTGGCCGCCGGAGGGCAGCTGTCACGATTCGCCTCCGGAATATCGCTCTGCCTCTGGACAAGGAGGAAACAGCTCTGCCGGCTGCGGCGGAACGGGCATTGGGCACGAAAGTCCGCAGCCTGACCGTAGTCCGGAGGGCCGTGGACGCCCGGAAAAAATCGGACGTGCATTTTGTATATACGCTGGATGTATCTGTGAAGGACGAGGCCTCCGCCCTGGCCCGGTGCCGGGACGCTGCCCCCGCCCCGAAGGATATCTGGCAGCCTCCCGTATTCGACGGCCGGCGGGACAGCCGCCCCGTCGTGGTGGGCTTTGGTCCCGGAGGGATGTTCGCCGCCCTGGTGCTGGCCATGGCCGGCCTGCGGCCCATCGTTCTGGAGCGGGGCGAGGCGGCGGAGGCCCGGACCGAAAAGGTAGCCCGCCTGCGGACGGACGGCCTGCTTGACCCGGAATCCAATATCCAGTTCGGCGAGGGCGGGGCCGGCGCCTTTTCCGACGGTAAGCTCTCCACCGGGGTAAAGGACCGGCGCATCCCCTGGGTGCTGGCCCAGCTGGCGGAGGCCGGCGCCCCGGCGGATATCCTGACGGACGCCAAGCCTCACATCGGCACAGACCTGCTCCCCGGCGTCTGCGCCGGTATCCGGCAGCGTATCATCGCCCTGGAGGGCGAGGTGCGCTTTTCCACCAAAGTCACAGGTCTGGCTGTGGAAAACGGCCGCCTGACGGGGGCGGAGACGAACCGGGGTTTTGTACCCTGTGAGGCTCTTATCCTGGCCTGCGGCCACAGCGCCAGAGACACGTTTGAAATGTTATGTAAACTCAACATTCCCATAGCCCCCAAGCCCTTCGCCATGGGTGTGCGTATCGAGCACCTTCAGCGGGATATCGACAGGGCCCAGTACGGCCCCTTCGCAGGCCATCCCAGGCTCTCTGCTGCTGATTATTCCCTGGCCTGCCAGCTTCCGAACGGTCGCCGGTGCTATACCTTCTGCATGTGTCCCGGGGGCGAGGTAGTGCCCGCCGCCAGCGAGGAGGGACGGGTGTGCACCAACGGGGCCAGCCCCAGCAAACGGAATTATGTAAATTCAAATGCGACCCTCCTGGCCGCCGTTGCGCCGGAGGATTTCCCTTACGCCGGCGTTTTGGGCGGCATGCAGTGGCAGCGGGCCATAGAGCAGGCCGCCTATGACGCCGCCGGAGGCGGCTATCTTGCCCCCTGCCAGACCGTAGGAGGCTTCCTCACCGGTCGGGCGGCGCCGATCAGCGAGGTCACGCCCTCCTACGCCCCGGGGGTACGGGAGCGGGAGCTACGCGGCATTCTCCCCCCCCTGTGTCGGGGATACCATCGCCGGGGCTCTGCCCATATTCGGCCGCAAGCTCCGGGGCTTCGATATGGACGCGGCCGTACTGACCGGGCCGGAGACCCGCTCCTCCTCTCCTGTGCGGATGGAACGGGGCGCCGATATGCAAAGCCCCGCCCTGCGGGGGCTTTATCCCTGCGGCGAGGGGGCCGGCTGGGCCGGGGGCATCATGAGCGCCGCCGTGGACGGCATCCGCTGCGCCCAGGCGCTGCTGCAATATCTTTCTGACGACAACCCTTGACAATCCTGTTCTGCTCTGCTATGCTTGTAGTTAGCTTATGCTAATTTACGTTTTCCGCCTCTACCGTATGAACGGCAGCGAAAAGCGGAAAACTGATCTCAGAAAGGATTTTTACTATGAGCAAGATCGCAGTTGTATATTGGAGCAGCACCGGCAACACCGAGGCCATGGCCCAACAGGTAGCGGCAGGCGCGGAGGCCGCCGGGGCAGAGTCCAGCCTTATCCAGGCCGCCGAATTTGATGCCGGTCAGGCAGCCGCTTATACCGCCATTGCCTTCGGATGCCCCGCCATGGGATGCGAGCAGCTGGAGGATGCGGAGTTCGAGCCGATGTTCAGCGCCGTCGCCCCCGCTTTGGCCGGTAAGCCCATCGCCCTGTTCGGCTCCTACGGCTGGGGCGACGGGGAGTGGATGCGCTCCTGGGAGGAAACCGCCCGCAGCGCCGGGGCCGCACTGGCCGCTGAAAGCGTCATCTGCTGTGAATCCCCGGACGACGACGCCCAGGCCGCCTGCCGCGCCCTGGGGGAAACGCTGGCAAAGGCATAAAAGAAAGTATAGCAAGGGGCAGCATCAAAACCCTGTGGTTATGATGCTGCCCCCGTATTATATTCACTTCTCCCGGCTTATCGCGCCGGTATCATTCCGCCGTATAGGTCCCGGCCCCGTAGACCTGGCCGCCGACGATCAGCGTAACGCCCTCAGCCACGATAACGGCCGCGTCGTCCTCGATGGTCAGCGTGTCGATCACAGAGGTGCCGGTAACATACCAGACCGCGTTGTCCGTCAGGGTGATGTTGATATCATTTGCGCCATCGCTGCTGCCCACCAGGTTGGCCACCTGGCCGATATCATAATACTCGCTGATGGTGAATTCCGTGTTCTGATAGGCCGCCGCGAACTCCGCCGCCGCTTCCGCATCATCAAACGCCAGGCCGCCGGCTTCCTTGACGGCGACAGAGCCCTCATAGGTCACATGGATGGCCGTTGTGGTGGCCACCGCGCCGGTCAGGGTCGCATTCTCTCCAAGCGTGACATTCAAAGTGGTGGCCACGTCGTAGGGGTCGTTTTCGCTGCGGTCAGCGCCGGAGGCGTTATAGATATTACCAGTATAGTCGCCGTTTGTGAAGGTGAAATTCTGCTCCCGCAGATCGGACACCGTGCTGTTGGAATCGGCGAAGCCCGCCTGCTCCGTGTGAACGGTCACGAAGTGCTTGAAATTCTCCTCCTCCTGGCCGGTGGAGGAATCGTCATCATCCATGACCTGGATCAGGACACCGCCATTGGTGATAATCGCGCCGTCCACCGTCACATCAGAGGCCACAGACTTGCTTCCTGCGGACGGGTCCTCTACGACGCCCGCCTTGCCGGATTTCACCAGGAAGGTGGCATACCCGGAGTGGATTTCCGTCCCGGCGTTGATCTCCGCCGTATTGACCTGCTCGTGGAACATGAAGCCGAAGGTGTCGGAGTTGATGACGGTGTTTTTCACCTCATCGCCGGTGTAGGTATAGAAATAGGAATCCTCCTCATTTCCGGTGGCCGACGCCAGCTCGACCTCCTCGCCGGGGGTCAGGCTGCCGAACACCTGGTTTCCGCCGGTAAAGATGACCGCATAGGTCCCCACGTTGATCTCACAACCAAGGAACGTCGTCCAGGCGTCCTCTCCGCCGTTTGCATAAGTACCGTAGCCCGTACCGTAGTTGACGGTGTAGGGATTGTCCTTGGTCTCGATCTGGCCGCCCTCCTCCTGGATAGCGGCAGCAGCGGACTCATCCGCATTCAGCAGGCTAAGGGTGGTATTGACCACATTCAGATATACGCCCTCCGGCATATCTGTAGACAGCACGGCCCACGCGCCGGCGGAGACATCGCAGTCAATGACGTTCATCGTGGCATAATCTCCCTCCAGGTTCGTGCAGCGGGATGTGCCCATAATGCCCAGGACCCAGGGAGGCGCGACCATCAGGTCTGCACCGAACTGATTCGCATAATCCGCATAAACGGTGCCGCCATGGGAGATCAGGGTAGTCCGCTCGATGGTGACCACCGGGCTGAGCGCATTGCCCGCCTCGTCTGTGGAACTATCCACAAATACAGGCATGACGCCGACTCCGTAGGTTTCAATATAGGAATCGGAGATCACCACATTGGAATCACCAAACACCGCGATGGCCGAGCCTCGGCCGGTGAAGTCATTGATGACGGTACCGTCGGAGTCCGTATCCAGTACGATAGTCGCATTGGAGACGGTATAGTCGTGATTTGTGACGATAAGGGCATTCAGTCCGGCTGTGGTATCGGTAATGGCGAGGCTGTCCACCCCACCGTCCGTTACAGCCGTATCGCCGCACAGAAACAGATTGGAATAATCCTCGTTCACGCCATCCTCATCCACGAAAATGGCTGTGGTGTAGATCACATCGTCCTCGCTCAGCTCAGAGTGCTCATCTCCGGAGGACTCCAGGCTTCCCAGCTGGCCCGAATAGGTGACCAGGGCCTCACCGCTCTCCCCGGACGGCTCCTCTGAGCTGGCAAATGCCGTCACAGAAAGCAGCAGCGCAAACAGCATGATAAAAATCAGTGTCCGCTTTGTTCGTTTTTTCATTTCAATGATCTCCTTTCAAGATGATCTGGGTCTTTGATGATACCATTATTTTCCTGTTTTGTCAATGAAAAAACGTTAATAGCAAAGCATTTTCTCTGTTTTCGATACCCTCTTAATTCGTCATAGCCCTTATCCACAGCTCTCGCAGCTGCTCCATGCCGCCCTTGGTGGGGTGAGCGCCGTCTATGGTCTCATACAGGACGCCGGAGGCGGCCAGGTCCACGATATGACAGTCTGCCTTATCTGCAGCGGCGCGCACGATAGAGCTGAACGGCTCCAGCGGGACAGCGGGGTCCTTGCCCATGAAGTATGGCCGGTTCGTGACCTTGACGCCGTTTATCAGGGTGGCGCACCATATCTCAGCCGCCGGATAGCACGCCTTCAGCCGGGCGAGCATCAGGTCATAGGCGGCGGCAAATTCCGCCTCCGGCACCTGAAAGCCCATGTCGTTCCCGCCCATGAATATACAGATCATATCCGGCTGTCCCAGGGCCTCCACCCGGCCGGGCGTGCAGGCCCCGGGGCCGACTCCGTAGCCGTCCGTCACACAGGTGCCGGAAAGGGAATTATTCGTATCCAGCACCCCGCCCAGAGCGTTAATCAGCCCCAGCCACCAGGTATCCTCCGGTCCTGCCAGCCCCCCGATGCGGGCCCGGGTCTTGGTATAAAACAGATAGGGGTCCTTATCCGTGACAGAATACCAGGTAGAGACAGAATCCCCCAATATGGAAAAGCGCTTGCCAGTATAGTCCATGACGTCCTCCTTATGTCCGTTCGTTATGGCTCCATTATAACCCCTCCCGCCGCCTTTGGCAAAGGTTGACGGCCGATATTGCCTTATTTGATAAGGTCATGCTATAATCACAGCTGGAAATACGATACTCTCTGCTCCAATATGACGAAGAAGGAGAAACCGGCATGGCTTTTGACTACAAAAAGGAATATAAGGAATTCTATATGCCAAAAAATAAGCCCGGCATCATCACTGTGCCAGGCATGAACTACATCGCCGTTCGCGGGATGGGCGACCCCAACGAGGAGGGCGGCACATACAAGCAGTCCATCAGTCTTTTATATGGAATCGCGTTCACCATCAAGATGAGCAAAAAGGGGACGCACCGGATAGAGGGGTATTTCGATTATGTGGTGCCGCCCCTGGAGGGCTTCTGGTGGCAGGAGGGGACAGAGGGTATAGACTATACACACAAGGAAAGCTTTCAATGGATATCCGTCATCCGTCTGCCTGATTTTGTGACAAAAGCGGATTTTGACTGGGCTGTCCGGGAGGCGACGGAAAAGAAGAAAACGGATTTTTCCCAGGTGGAGCTTCTCCCCTATGACGAGGGTCTGTGCGTGCAATGTATGCACATAGGTCCCTACGACGACGAGCCGGCCACCATAGCGCTTATGCATGAATATATGGCCAGCCAGGGATACGCGCTGGATATAAACCGCGAGCGCCTGCACCACGAAATATACCTGAGCGACGCCCGGAAGGTCGCCCCGGAAAAGAGAAAGACCGTGATTCGGCACCCGATAAGGAAGCTGTAAAACCTGTATAAAAAGGGCCTGTACCAAAAATCTTGGCACAGGCCCGATTTTTTATTCCCGTCTCAGGGCGTCGATGGGGTTCAGATTCGCCGCCTTCACGGCGGGTATCATGCCGAAGACGATGCCAATGACCATGGAAAACAGCACTGCGATCACGATCGCCGGGGGACTGATGGCGGTGGGGGTTCCCATGATGGTGGAGATCAGGCGGCTGAGGATAACACCCGCAGCCACGCCCACTATGCCGCCGATACTGGTCAGGGCAGCGGCCTCGGTGAGAAACTGCCACAGGATGCGGTTTTTCCGGGCGCCGATGGCCTTTTTCAGGCCGATCTCCCGGGTGCGCTCCGTGACCGTCACCAGCATGATGTTCATTACGCCGATGCCGCCCACCAGCAGGGAGACGGCCGCGATCCACAGCAGCTGCTTGTTGGTGGAATTGGAAAGCTCCTGAAGATCCTCGGCCTGCTCCATCAGGTCGTTGCTCTCATAGGAAAAGGTGCTGTCCGCGTTGGCGGTCTGGGAAGCGGTGAGAAGCTCCGCCGCCTCCTGGCCGATGGCGGTCATATCGTCCGTACTGGCGGCCTGAAGCACCGCCTTCTGGGGCTCGTCGAAACGGAAGGTGATGCCCCAGTCTGTGCCGGGGATGAACAGATTGCCGCCGGAGGTATCCGCATAGGTATAGTAGTCGCTGAGGGTCTCGATGGTCAGGTCCGTGGTACCGGACTGGCTCACCACGCCGATGATTGTGAAGGGCTCACCCTGAATTTCCAGGGTCTTGCCCACAGGGTATTCCCCGCCGAACAGGGAGGCGGCTGCCTGGGTATCCAGAATGGCCACCTTCCGGCACCGGTCGAAATCCTCCTGCAAAAAGCCCCGGCCATAGCACAGCTGATAGCCGTAGATATCCAAATAATACTCATCCACGCCGTAGAACGCCCCGGTGTACTGGGTGTTCTGGTAATACACCCCCGCATAGTAATACTCTCTGGTATAGTAGAGGCTGGCAGAGACCACGTTATCGATGGCCAGCAGCTCCTGGCGGGTCTCCTCCGTGATGGGGATGACCCCCTCCGGGGTACCCTCGTAATCGACGTAATAGGTGTAACCGTCCTGATACAGCTCCAGGACCACCGCGTTGTTGCCGGAGCCGATCAGGTTCTCCTTGATCTGCTCATTGGTGCCCTTGATGGTGGACACGATGGTGATGATGGAGGCGATGCCGATAATGATGCCCAGCATGGTCAGAAACGACCGCAACTTATGGGCCCATATTCCCTGGAAGGCCAGGGCCAGATTTTCAGCCATTTACAGACGCCTCCCCTCTCAGTAGCCGTACAGCGAGTCGGTGTCCTCGTTGTATTTTACCTTGGCCCCTTCCCGCAGGCTCTTGCTGTATGGGAAGGCCACATAGTCCCCCTCCGTCAAGCCGCTGGTGATCTGGGTGTAGGAGCCCCAGATGGACATGCCGGTGGTGACATAGCGCTTTTCCAGAGTGCCGTCCTCGGCGGCCACCCAGATATAGCTTTTGCCGCCCTCCGTCCGGAGGAAGGGGTTATAGAGATATACGGAGCCGTCGTCGTCCCAGCCGGAGTTGGCGATATAGATATACACATACTCTCCCTCCCGGAGATTTGCGTCCTCATCCACCATGACGGTGAAGGGATATTTGGAGATATTGGCGTTGCCGTCGGTATAGTAGTAATACTCATCGCTCTCCGTGGGGTATTCGGATATTTCCGTGATGGTCCCCTCGATCTGCTCCCCGGACTGCCAGCTGTAGACCGTCACCGTATCGCCCACAGCCATGGTGTCCAGGTCAAACTCTCCCAGCACGCCGGTGACGTAATAGCCGCCTCCGCCGGAGATCAGCACCACAGGGGAGCTCTCCGCCAGGGCCTCGTCCGGGTCCCGGACGGTCTTGACCGTTCCCGCCACGGTGGCGTATATCACGCCGTTTGACAGCTCATATTCCAGCTGCTCATACTCCAGCTGGGCCATTTTCAGCTGGAGGGTCAGATCGGCGATACGCTGCTGGCTCTCGCTTTTCAGCTGGGCCACCTCGGAGGCGGTATAATAACCGTGGTGTCGATATAGACCTCCTCGTCGGTCTCCTCCTCGTCCGGGACATAATTGGGCTCGATGACGGAGAACACCCACCGGCTGGAAACGGTGACGGTAGTGGTCGCGGCGGCATCGCCGACGGCGGTGGTATCGTCCGTATCGTCCGCGCCGCCGCCCTCACCGGCGGTGTCGTCCCCATCGGCCGGTCCGGTCGTGTCTGTGGTGTCGTCCGTGTCGGTATCCGCGGTCGTGATGGTACTTGTCACCTCCCGGAAGACCATCTCCCAGCAGCGGGTCAGGGTCCCCTTGGGGGCGTTGGACTCCCGGATCTCAAACACCACATAGACCCGGCCGTCCCCTTCCTCATCACCGCTGTCGGTATCCTCCGGGGGCTCGGTGGTCTCAGGGGTATCCGTTTCCTCCGGCGTGTCCGTGGTCTCGGGGGCATCCGTCTCCTCAGGCGTCTCCGTGCTCTCGGGGGCATCCGTCTCCTCCGGCGATTCCGTGCTCTCGGGGGTATCCGTGTCCTCCGGGTCATCAGTGGACTCAGGAGTATCCGTTTCCTCAGGTACATCCGTGGTCTCGGGAGTATCCGTCACCTCGGGTACATCCGTAGCCTCGGGGGTGTCGGTCTCCTCGGGCGTGTCCGTTTCCTCCGGCGCCGCCGTCTCCTGGGGCTCCTCTGTGGGAACCGGGGTGGGGGTCGGCTCGGCCTCCTCCTGGACAGGGGGATTCAAAATCATCTGTATCACTGCGTCGGTATACTCTATGCTGTCGCTCCACATCCAGACATATGGGTCGTCGGCCGTGCCGCTGCCGCCCTTGAAATAGGGAACGCTGACCGATGCGGAGGTGCCGGCAGAGGTGCCTGTGGAGGCGGTATAGCTCCCGCCGGAGCCGATGGCATAATTGCCGATAGCGGCCAGGTTTTTCTCCTCGTTTTCCAGGTCCAGCTCCAGCTGCTGAACGGTGATGGCCTGCCTGTCAAGCTCCACCTGGCTGAGAGTAGTGTCATAAGCCAGAATGGGATCGCCTACGGCCACGGTCTGGCCCTCCGTCACATAGACCTCTGTCACCTGCTGGGTGGAGGAGATATACACGGACTGTATCTTGTCCGCCGTGACAGCCCCTTCGGTCTCCGTCTCATAGACATAATCGGCGCTGGTGGATACCTGGCTGACCGGGTAGACGTTCACCGCCCCGCCGGCATAGTTTCGCACAAGAAACAGGATGCCGACCAGCAGGGCCGCAGCCAGGATGACGGCGATGACGCTGATAATGAGCTTTTTATGGGACCTTTTCTTCGCTCTATGCATCCGGCTCGCCTCCCTCCTCCGGCAGAAGCACGCCGTCCAATATCCGCCGCAGGCGGCGGGCCCGGGCCCCGATCTCCGGGGCGTGGGTGATCAGCACGATGGTGGTGCCCTGGTCGTTCAGCTCATCGAAAATATCCATAACCTGCTGGCCGGAGGCGGAATCCAGCGCGCCGGTGGGCTCATCCGCCAGGAGCAGCTTGGGCCGGTTTATCATGGCCCTGGCGATAGCCACCCGCTGCTGCTGACCGCCGGAGAGCTGGGTGGGCAAAAAGTCTATGCGGTCGTCCAGCCCCACCATACGCAGGGCCTCCGCCGCCCGGCGGGAGCGGGTGCGCTTGCTGACCCCGGCGTACAGCAGGGGCAGGGCCACGTTGTCCCGGGCCGTCAGACTGGGGAGCAGATAAAAGCTCTGGAACACAAAGCCCAGGGTGGAGTTTCGCACATCCGCCAGGCGGTTGTCCGTGGCCTGAGCCAGATTCTCCCCGTTTAAGCGGTATGTCCCGCTGGTGGGCACATCCAGGCAGCCGATGATATTCATAAGCGTGGTCTTGCCGGAGCCGGAGGGCCCCATGATGGCCAGGTAATCCCCCTGTTCGATGGAGAGGTTCACCCGGTTGAGCACATGCACCGTCTCGCCGCCCTGAGGGAAATCCTTGCAGATGTTTTTCATTTCAAGCAGCATGGCGGCCACCTCATCCCACGGATACGACGGCTTCCTCCTCATCGGAGAAGCTGTCCTCGTCATACTTTTCCACGGCCATCCCTTCGGAAAGGCTGTCGTCCGGGAAGGCGATATAATCCGATGTATCCAGGCCGGACAGGATCTCATAGCAGTCCGTGTCCGCATCGTAGGAGCCCAGGGTGACGGAGCGCTTTTCCAGCTTATCCTTGTCGTTCGCCGCCCAGACATAGGCGTTGTCCGCTCCGCCGGTGATGTAGTAGGAGGGGAGCATCAGGCCGGTGGAACCCTCCCCGTCCCCGGTGTCCGGCTCGATATAGACATGCTGACCCAGCAGCAGGCCCTCCGTGTCCTCCAGCTCAATATAGAAGGGGTATTTGCTGGTGGTGGTCATGTCGTCCGAATAGACGTAATAATAGCTGTCATTGTCGTTGGTGACAGGGTTTTCCCAGTCGATGTAGGTGATGGTCCCCGACCAGGTTTGGCTCTCGTCCACACGGGAGCGAATGGTGACGGCCATGCCCTCCGTCAGGGCATAGGCGTTCATCTCGTCGATGTTCCCCTCTACCCGCAGGGTGGTTACGTCCATAATGGTGATATAGGTGGCGCCGGTGGAGGTGCTGTCAGAGTAATAGCTGTCGGAGCTGCCCTCCTCCGTGATGCTCATGACCCGGCCGGAGATGGAGGCTGTAACATCCGTGTTCTCCATATCCGCCTCCATGGCGGCGATCTCCCGCTCCTTCAGGGCGATGTTATATTCCGCCTCCCGGATATCCGCCTCCTTGGAGCTGATCTGCAGGGTATAGCTCAGCTGATCGCTGGAGCTGGCCTTGGCCTGCTGGGTCTCCAGCTCGGTGATCTCGTTTTCCGCGGCGGTGATGGTGTTTTCATAGCTTTCCTTTTCCAGATAGAGCTTGTCGAGAGACAGCTGCATGGCCTCCATGTCATAGGAAAACAGAAGGTCTCCCGCCTCGACCGTGTCCCCTTCCTCCACATAGGTCTCCAGGATGGTCTTATCCGTATCCCGCTCCACCTCCTCGGTCTGTCCGGCCACCACCTTGCCGGCATAGCGATCCGCAAGGCCCACGGAGCCGGTCCCGGTGATCAGGGAAACGGATTCCACATAGGCAGTCTCTCCGCTGCCGGCGCAGCCGCCCAGCATGCCCAGCGCCAGGGCGCACAGACACAGAGCCGCAGTGATTCTTTTCATTGGGTTCCTCCTTCTCAGGGCCAGGCTTCCCTGACTCTTGGATATTGGTGCTCGCCCGCGCCGTCTGCCGGGGCAGCGCGTTCCTGTTTCCCATGATATCACCGGCCCAACTTTGTTGTAAACCTAATATTATTTAAGAATTTCTTACGAAAATTACAAAGCTGTCACTATTGCAGCTCATATGCTTCCGCCACGTCAAAATTATCAAAGATTCTCTAACACATCGGCAATACGGGCCGAGGCGTGACCGTCGCCGAAGGGGTTCGGACGGTCCCGCATGGCCTGCCAGGCCGCCTCATCCTCCAGCAGGCGGCGGCACCGGGCATACACCGTCTCCCGGTCCGTACCGGCCAGGAGCAGGCCCCCGGCTTTTATCCCCTCCGGCCGCTCTGTTTTGCCCCGCAGCACCAGGGCCGGGACCCCCAGGGCAGCCGCCTCCTCCTGCACTCCGCCGGAGTCGGTCAGGATGAGCCGCGCACGGGCCAGAAGGTTATGAAACGCCGTTACATCCATCGGCTCTGTCAGCCGGATGTTTTCCTGACCGCCCAGGGCGGCATATACCGCCTCCCGCACCTGAGGGTTGGGATGGACAGGGCACAGCACCCGCAGCTCCGGCATATCCGCCGCCAGGGAGCGGACGGCAGCCAGCACCTCCTGCATGGGCTGACCCAGGCTCTCCCGCCGGTGAAGGGTCAGAACGACCGGGACGCCCTCCGCCAGAAAGTCCAGCGCCGGACTGTGATAGTCCTTCCTGAGGGTATATGCCAGAGCGTCTATTCCCGTGTTCCCCGTGACCCATATCCGGCTGCCGTCAAAGCCCTCCGCCAGCAGGTTCGCCCTGGCCTCCTCCGTGGGGGCGAAGGCATACCGGCTCAGCATATCCACTGCCCGGCGGTCAAACTCCTCCGGAAAGGGGGCCGACAGATCTCCTGTGCGCAGGCCTGCCTCCACGTGCCCTACCGGGATATGGCGGTAAAAGGCGGCCAGCGCCGCCGCAAGAGTGGTGGTGGTGTCCCCATGCACCAGCACAAGGTCCGGGGCCTCCCGCTCCAGGACCGGCCCGAGAGCCGTCAGGCAGGCGGCGGTCAGCCCGTCCAGGGACTGGGCCTGCTCCATCAGCGCCAGGTCATAGTCTGCCTCCACCTGAAAGGCGGCCAGCGCGTCCCGGAGCAGCTGCCGGTGCTGCCCCGTCACGCATACCACAGGCTGCACCGTTCCCCGCCGCCGGAGCTCCAGCACCAGAGGACACATCTTCACTGCCTCCGGCCTGGTGCCGAACACCAATAGAATCCTTTTCATGCCAACACCTCCCGAGTATAACACGTCTCATATACATTCATTATAATGTACCCATCTCCGGAAGTCCACAAAAACCGGGGCGGGCATCCGCATATAGAAAAAGCCCGGAACCAATACCGGTTCCGGACTATAACTGCATCGTCTTGAACTCACACTGCGCGCTGGACTTTGCCGCTACGCAGGCAGCGGGTGCACACATAAATGTGCTGGGGCTTGCCGTCCACGACCGCCTTCACGCGCTTTACGTTTGGCTTCCACATCCGATTGGTGCGCCGGTGGGAGTGGCTGACCTTGATGCCGAAAGTCACGCCTTTTCCGCATACCTCACATTTTGCCATCGTAATCAGCTCCTTCCTGCCGTCAAAGGACAGCCATAGTATAATAACAGACCAGCCGCCAAATTGCAAGTGTTTTTTTCATTTTTGGCAATTTAGTCAATAACATAGGACGCGCACCCCTCCGGAACAGAGGAGCAGACGGGGACAAAGCGGATATCCGCACTGCCGTCGTTGATCTCCGCCATGGCCAGCTCCTTGTCGCTGGTCACCATATCCGCGCTGGTAGGGCAGTACAGTCTGGCGAACAGCCGCCAGAATATCCCGATATCCTGACCGGTCTGGCTACCGTAGCCGTTGCGGAGCGAGGACGCGTCCAGCAGGGCGGACACGGCCGTATCCGTTCCCTCCGCCGCCGTCACCAGGCGCTGCCCCAGCAGGCAGATAGCGGTGACCGGGTCAGGGTCGGTCCGGACCGTGGTGGAATAGGTAAAGCTCTCTCCCTCCCCGGCTATGGGGTGATACAGGTCGGCCAGGATGATTTCATCAAAGCCCATGGCGGCAAGCTCCGCCACCAGATCCTCCAAATAGGCCCGCACCGTGCTGTTATAGGGGTCCAGCCAGATGACGCCGTCGCTGTCCGTATAGGCCGCGCCGGAGGAGGTCTGGAGTGTCACCGTCCAGTTTCGGGTCCCCAGCAGGGTATCCGCGCAGCAGCTGATCTGAGCGGCCACGGTCATGCCCTGCTCATGGAGGGCGGCGATGGTCTCCGTCACATCCGCGGTGCCGGAGGTGCCGTAGTTCACCGCCGTCTCCGTCTGGGAGGCCCAGGCCAGCTGACCGGTTTCATCCTTCATCTCCAGCACCACGCCGGAGTAGTCCCCCTCCTGGGCACGGGTCACGGCAGCAGCCAGAAGCGTAGCGCTGACCACATCTTCACGGCTGACGAACAGGGCCTGAACGCTTTCCAGCTCCTCCCAGCCGCCCAGGTCGGTCTCAGAAAAATCCTGCTCCTCGTATATGACCTCCACCACGATGGGCTCAAAGGTGGGCGTGGGGGTAGCCGCCGTTTCCTCCTCTCCGGCAGACGCGCTGGCGGCGGAGGGGAGCTGCAGCGTGACGCCGGAGGCATCGTACACGACGAACCGCTGAAGGACGGTGAACAGGAGCGCCCCGCCGACGATCAGTACCCCCACGACGGAAAGGGCTATGGTCAGGGGCACCCTGAATTTCCGGCGGCCTCTGTATATATCCCTGGGTCGGTATGACATTTATTTTTCCAGTTCCTTTATCATATCCAGCCGCCGGATATGATGCTCCGCTTCGGAGAAGGAGGCGGCCAGATAGGTATCCACAATGCGCTTGGCAAGCTCGCCTCCCAAGGTACGGCCTCCCAGGCAGAGGATATTGGCGTCATTGTGAAGGCGGGTCATCTCCGCAGAATAGCAGTCCGCGCACAAAGCGGCCCGGATGCCGGGGATCTTGTTCGCGGCAATGGACATACCGATACCGGTGCCGCAGATCAGAATGCCCCGGTCGCATTCCCCGGCGACCACCGCCCGGGCCACCTTTTCCGCATAGATGGGATAATCCACCCGCTCCCCGGCGCCGCAGCCGAAATCCTCATAGGCCACGCCCAGGTCCGCCAGGTGTTCGATGATCTGCTTTTTAAGCTCATAGCCGCCGTGGTCACACGCGATGGCGATCATAATAAAAGCCTCCTTTGCCGCTAAGCGCGGCAGAATATATAAAAGGTTGTTCGCTGAATCAGAAAATATACACAATACCCGCCCATGTCTCCAGGGCAAAGGAATGCCTCGCAGAGTTCGCGCCCGCAGGCGCGAATAAAGTAGGATCATTTTTTGCCGCGACCCGTGCGTGGCAAAAAATTCCTCTCGGCCTGAGAGTGTGCGAGGTATCCGCCACAGGCGGATGCCAAGTGCGCGGGTCAGGCCGCTATCCCCTTTTTAATTTTTAATAAAAAGCTTGCTTTTTATTAAAAATTAGCTTCAAAACGGCCAGGTGTCCGTGAACCATTTGAGGAAAATATTGCTGTAGGTCGCGCTCCTGCGCACGCCGGATAGAACGGGATAGAACATGACGAACATGGCCACGCTCACCGTGGTGAAGCTGCCGATGGCAGCCTTCCATTTCGGGTCATGGCAGCGCAGGTCCTCAAAGATACGGGACAGAGCCAGCACCAGAAACACGGTGCAGGGGAAGTAATGATAGGCAAAGGTCAGACGGCTGACCAGCACCCAGGGGAGCAGGTTCGCCAGATAACCGATCAGGATGAACAGGGCCTTTTTGTCCCTGTCCCGCACGGCCAGCCAGCCCATGGCGATCATGGCGCACAGGCCGCCCCAGCAGACGATGGGATTGGAGAAGGCCGCGAAGGAAGAAATGGTCCCGTCCTCAAAATATTCCAGGTAGTACAGGATGGGCCGGATGTCCAGTATCCACTGATACCACTTGGAGGAATAGGGGTGGGTGGCCACCAGATCGGAGTGGTAATTCCACATATAGCTCTGGTTATCCAGGACGATCTGCAGATAGTCCTTGGAGAAAAACATTTTCACGCCGCTCAGCCCCTGGCTGACCCCATAGGAATAGTAGCTGACGTAATACACCAGGCAGGGCACCACAATGAAAAACAGCAGGCACCAGCCGATATTCAGGATAAAGTCGTCCCGGGCAGCCTTCTTCTCCCGACGAAGCCGCATGACCCAGTAGATCAGCCATATAACGGCCAGGCCCGCGCCGGCGTAGATACACGTCCACTTACTGGCCGCGCCCAGGCCGAAGGACAGCCCGCACAAAAACAGCCACAGGTTCCGCCGCTTCTCTCTGTCCGGCGGCTCCGTCGCCCACATATACATGAACAGATACATCAGCAGAATGAAAAACACCGCATAGGTATCTATGGTGGCCAGGCGGGTCTGGGTATAGTGCATGAAGTCAAAGGCGAACAGGGCGCTGCCGCAGACTGCCACCGCCGTATGCCCGAACATTTTTTTCAGCAGCACATACAGCACCGGCAGCATAAGCACCCCGAACAGAGTCCCCATGAACCGCCAGCCGAATGGAGTCATGCCGAAAATACGGATGCCCAGAGAAATGATGGCCTTCCCAAGAGGCGGGTGGGTGATCTCGTAGGGCCAGATGCCCTCGATCATCTCCAGCGCCGTCCGGGGGAAGTATATCTCGTCAAAATAGGTGCCGTTTTTATAGCTGTAGCTGTCCGGAATGGTGTCCTGCTCGTCGAACAGCATCTCACAGCCGGAGGCGATAATCAGATCATCCGGGTCGATCAGCTCGCCGTCCGCGCCGTATATCGCCACCTCGCCCAGATACTGCTCCGCGCCGGAGATGATGCGGATATAGCGGACGGTGCCGTTATCGGCGTTCAGGACCGCGTCGTTCCAGCGGAAAAGCTGGGTATAGGTCTGGGTCATGCCGGAGGTGCCGTCCTCCTGCACCTGGTCTGTCCAGGTCTCCCCGTCATAGGAAAATTGCAGGGTATAGTCCGCCGTGCAGAGGCCGGAATAATAGCGGAGGGCCGTGATCTCCTGCGGCTCCTCCAGCTCGATCAGGGCATAGGTGTTCCCCTGCTGATAATGGAGAAAGGTCTGAGGGGCCGAGGTGCTCCCCAGGCCGACAAAGGCGACTATGGTATATACCGCCGTCAGGCAGCCCAGGGCGATCCAGTCGGGCCTGTGGAATTTTTTGTCCGCCTTCGGTGCCGGGGCTTTCGGCTGCGGCTCCGCGTCCGGCAGGGCCTGAGCGTCCAGGGCCTCTCCCTCCGGTCCCAAGGGGAGCTTTCTGAACCGGGGGACCGCCCGCCGGTGTACGGCCGCCCACCGCAGCGTCCAGAACAGCACGAACAGCGCCGCCGCCAGCGGGATGATGATCTTTATATTGGAAAGCATAATCAGCTCCTTGCTCGCGTAGGTGGAAAGCTCATGATGACGATTTATTATATACCAAAACTCTCCCGACTGCAAGCCGTATGAAGGTCTTGCAATTTTCGACGATTTCTGCTACTATTTAAATAGAAATAAAAAGAACTGCACACCCGGCACATTAAACAGCAAAGAAGGAAGAGAACTCAATGACAGCGAACCAAACGCCCCGAGCGTCTGCGGCGGACCGCATTCGGGCGGACCGGCTCCGCCAGCGGAGGCGGGAGAAGCGTATGCTCTCCACCATGACCGTCCTTGCGCTGGTATTTCTGATCGCCTTCGTCGTATGTCTGCTGGTGACGACCAAAATCATTTCCGGACTGAAGGACTCCACCGCTCAGCTGGAGGAGGAAAACACCCAGCTGACCCAGGAGCTGACCGAGGCCCAGGCCGTCGCAGCGGAGGCCCAGGAGCTTTTGGACGAGGCCGCAGCCAGAGCCCAGCCTGCGGCGGACGGCTTTTTTGACGACGCCCTTTTCGTGGGAGACAGCGTCAGCTACCGGCTGGAGCTGTATGCCGCCCAGGAAAGGGAGGACGGCGGGGAATGTCTGGACGCAGCCCAGTTTTTTACCGCAGGAAGCCTGGGCTGGGATAACCTTCTGTGGGATCTGGATACCCCATCTTCCGTTCACCCCTCTTATCAGGGGGAGAAGATGTATCTGGAGGATGCAGTGGCGGCCAGCGGCGCAAAAAAGGTCTATATCATGCTGGGCATGAACGACGTGGGCGCCTATGAGATCGACGAGGTCATAGAAGCTGTTAACGAAAACTGCACCAGAGTCCTGGCAGAGAACCCGGATGTGGAGATATTCATCGAAAGCGTCACGCCTATCCTTGCCTCCAAGGAGACCACCTCGCTGAACAATGAGGTCGTTGACAATTTCAACCAAGCGCTGGAGAACTATTGCAGCGAGCAGGGCTTCGCCTATCTTGACGTGGCCTCCGTGATGAAAAACGAGAGCGGCTCCCTGATCTCGGAATATTGCAGCGATCCGGATGCCATGGGCATCCATTTTTCTGCGGAGGGCTGCGCCGCCTGGATAGAATACCTGGAACAGCACCCCTACGGCGTATAAAGCCGATCGGAGATAAACGCAACAAAGGCGAGAAAAGCTATGAAAACAAACATGTTCCGGCGCATTTACGCCCTGGTCCTGGCAGTGGGGATGCTCCTGGCTCTTGCCGCCTGCGGCGGCAGCAAGGAGAAGGCAGATGTAGACCTGTCCGCCGTGATGGATGAGATCACCGGCTCCTATGACCTGCCGGAGATGATGACCGTCAGCTCAGAGGACAGCCTGACCAGCTTTTACGGCATCGACCCGGCGGATGTGGATTCCTTCGCTATCCAGCTCTGCTCCACCGGTATCGATGCGGACGAGATCGTCCTGATTCGCGCCGTGGATGAGGAGGCCGCCGCCCGCATCGCAGAGAAGCTGGAGTCCCGCTATCAGTCCAAGCTGAGCCAGATGCAGAACTACCTCCCGGAGCAATACGATATCATCGCCGCCTGCGCCGTGGAGACCGACGGCACCTATGTCAGCATGATTATCTCCCCGGACGCCGATGCGATGACCGAGCTGTATCACAGCTATTTTTAAAAATTTATTGGAATAAAAAGCAAGGTTTTTTCTATATCACTTAGGGAAAGCCTTCTTTTTTTATCCGTCTCCAAACAAAGAAGATAAGAAGGCCCATTTTATGGTTTTTTCCAGCTTAGTATTTCTGTTCGTATATCTGCCGGTGGTGCTGCTGGTATATTATCTGTGCCCCCGCAGAATGCGAAATGGCTGGCTTTTCATCGTAAACCTGGTGTTTTACGGCTGGGGCGAGCCGAAATTCGTGTTTCTGATGCTGTTTACCACTGCGGCGAACTATTTGTTCGGCCTGGGCATCGGCAGGCACCGCGACAGCGACCCCCGAAAAGCCAGGTGGCTTCTGATCGCCTCCATCGTGCTGGATCTGGGGCTGCTGGCCTTTTTCAAATACGCCGGTCTGCTGACAGGCACCCTGAACCTGCTGCCCTTTCTGGAGCTGCCGGAGCTGTCCATCCCTCTGCCCATCGGCATATCCTTTTATACCTTCCAGATCATGTCCTATACCATCGATCTGTATCGGGGCCAGGCAGAGACCCAGCGCAGCCTGATTCGCTTCGGCACCTATGTTTTTCTGTTCCCCCAGCTGATCGCGGGGCCTATCGTCCGCTACAGGGACGTAGAGGAGCAGCTGGACGGGCGGCGGGAGACCATGGTCCGGTTCCAGGAGGGTGTATGTCTGTTCTGCGTGGGCCTGTCCAAAAAGGTCCTGCTGGCAAACCAGATGGGGCTGCTGTGGGACAGCCTTCGCGAGCTTTCCGGGATAGGCGTTCTCGGCAGCTGGGTGGGCGGCATCGCCTATACCTTCCAGATATATTTCGATTTCTCCGGCTACAGCGATATGGCCCTGGGCCTGGGGAAATGCTGGGATTTGAATTTCTGCGAAACTTTAACTATCCCTATCTGGCCGACAGCCTGACGGAGTTCTGGCGGCGGTGGCATATCTCCCTGTCCACCTGGTTCCGGGACTATGTATACATCCCTCTGGGCGGCAACCGCCGGGGCCGGAGCCGGCAGATACTGAACCTGCTCATCGTCTGGTTCCTGACCGGTCTGTGGCACGGGGCCAGCTATAACTTTATCCTCTGGGGCCTGTATTACGGTGTGCTGCTGATTCTGGAGAAATTCGTTCTTCACCGGCTGCTGGAAAAGCTACCCTCCTGGCTGCGGCATATATACGCGCTGTTTTTCATCGTTGTGGGATGGGTCATCTTTTATTTTGAGGACTTCGGACAGCTGGGCAGCTTTATGGCCGGATTATTTGGCGGCCATGGCGCGGCCTCCAGCTGGGACGCTGTTGTGCTCATCCTGCGCTATCTGCCCCTGCTGCTGATCGCCGCCGTCGCCTCCACGCCACTGTGCGCAAAACTCATGGCCCGTGTGCGGGCGAAGCGGGCCGGCGGCGTCATCACGGCGCTCCTTTGCCTTGCCAGCCTGTTTCTATGCACCTGCGCCCTGGTAGATCAGAGCTACAACCCGTTTTTGTATTTCCGATTTTAAAGGAGGCCGGTCATGGATAAAAAGAACACACCCGAAAAAAAGCGCCGGCTTTCTCTGGCGGCTATCCTGTTCTGCGCGGCACTGGCCGCAGGGCTGCTGGGTCTTATATTCGTGCCCAAGCAGGACTATTCCGCCCTGGAAAAGCGCTATCTGGCCAAGGACCCGGTGCTGACGGCAGAGACCCTTTTCGACGGCTCCTTCGGAGACGATTTTGAGGAGTATCTGTCCGATCACTTCGCCGGGCGCAGCTTTTTCGTGGGCTGCTACAGCTATTATTCCCTGCTTCTGGGAAACAACGGCGCAAACGGGGTCTATTGCGGTCAGGACGGCTATCTGATAAACGAGCCGGTCTCTCCGGAGGACAGCATTCTGACGCGAAATATGGCCGCGCTGACCGCGCTGGCGGAGAACACCGGCCTGCCCACCACCCTGATCGCCGTGCCCTCCACCGGTTACATTTACAGCGACAAGCTGCCCGCCCTGCACGAAGAATACCGGGACAACCTGTATTTTTCCGAAATATACGCCGCCATCCAGGGAACCGGTCTGGAGCTTATAGACCTGCGGGATACATTTTTATCCCAAAAGGACGACGTGCAGCTCTACTACCGCACCGATCATCACTGGACCACCGAGGCGGCCTATCTGGCCTATCAGGCTCTATGCGTTCAGCTGGGCCTTGAGCCCCTGGGCCGGGAGGCCTTCACCATCGAGACCGTCTCCGGCTTCAAGGGCACCACCAGCGCCTCCTCCGGCTTCTATCTGACGGCGGCGGACGATATTCAGGTCTGGCACAACCAGGCCCTGGATGGCCACATCACCCTGGAGATATGGGAGGGAGAGGACTGCGAAACCTATGATACCCTCTACTTTGAGGAAAACGCCCAAGGGGACGACCAGTACACCCTTTTCCTGGACGGAAATCACAGCCTCCAATACATTTATAACGACAGCGCAGACGGCGGCACGCTCCTGCTGGTACAGGATTCCTTCGCCCACTGCCCGACCCCCTTCCTGGCGGCCCACTATGAAAAGATCGTCATCGTAGACCCCCGCTACTACAAGCTCCCCATCTCCCAGCTGGCCCGGGAGGAGGGGGCAGACGCAATCCTGATCGTATATGGGATAGATAACCTCTGCACAGACACGGACGTGCCCTTTATCCAATAAGCATACCGCAACAGAGCGGCAATACCCTCATCCCCGCCAAACGCAAAAACCAGCTGTGCTTTCCGCGCCGCCGGAGAATGAAGCAACAAGATCAGGACATCTGCTAGCACATGTCCTGATCTTGTTTTTCGTTATACCGCCCAAGGGAATATTGCAGTCAGCATTTTTCTGCCGCTTGCTAGAAGAACAATACGGCCACCAGCAGGGAAATTAGGGAATAGGCCAGGGGCACCAGAACAGTGGTAATAAATACCTTAGGGTAGGCATCCTTTACTTTCAGCCGGAAAAACAGAATGTTGGATACCACGGAATTGGCGTGAGGCAAAGAGTCGAAGGTGGTGGCTGTCACACTGGTAAGCCGGTGAATGATATTGGGATCCGCCCCCTGGGAGATAAGCGTAGGCGCAATGGTGGAACAAAACAGAATCGGGCCAGTGGAGGTACTAGCCGTCAGTCCGCAAATAAGCGCCACGGAGGCCCAGCATATCACATAGTAATTGGCATCCAGTCCGGCAAGTATATCCAGCAGGGATTCATAAGCGCTGGTAGCCGCCACCGTGTAGCTGTAGCCACCCAGCACCAGGCACATGACCACAAGTCCTGTGACGTCATTCACGCCCTTTGCCATTACCTCGATCTTGTTTTCAATACGCTTCCAGTTTAAAATCAGGCATACCACAGAGCCAAAAAACAGGGCCACCAGCACGATGGCACGGGAGGAGAAGTCCGTCTGGCCTAAAATAAGGCTTATAATAATAGTGACCGCCACTGGCGCCAGCGCCACCCAGATACTGGGGGCGTTGCTGCCCAGTTCAAGAACGTCCGTATCCGCCGACATATCCTCTCCCTCATAGGGGTCATAGCCGATGCCCATTGCCCGGCATTTTCTGGTTAGATATGTGACGTACAAAAAGCTACATGCCAGGCCAAAAACCGTGCAAAACAACCCAAGCCCTGCTCCAGCGGACAGGCTGGTGCCCAAATAACCGGCCGGTGCAAAGTTGCCCGCCGTGGCGATGCCAGGAACACACCACAAAATAATGGCGCTACAGGACTGCAGGGCAGTAAAGCCAACAATGCGGGGCATATTTGCCTTTTTCAGCATGGCGAAGGCGATGGGCGTCACGATGAATACAACGCCGCTTGCCATGCCCGACATACAAAGGATAATAGTGGTAATCGTGATGATGTAGGGTGTTGCCTTCGGCCCAAAAATTTTATAGAGCTTTACGGTGATCACCTCTCCGGAACGGGTCTTCATCATCAATGCCGCAAATACACCGGCAAACACGAAGGGCAGAAACGTATTGGCGGCGGTGGCGCTTGCACCGTCCAGAAAGTTGGTGGTCAGGTTGACAAAGGCCCCATCGGAGGTGCCCAGACCGACAATGATCGCGCACAACAGGCCCACAAAGGTCAAGTTCCAGCCCTTCATGGTCAGTACACACAGCAGCGCAAAGGATATGACAATCAGCACCGCTGACATAGGAACCGAGGTCATAAACGACAGCATAATTCTTCTCTCCTTTTTTATTTTTTTAGGTTGTAAGGTCAATAGCCGTAACCTACATCTTTTTCAAAATTTTCATAGGGCACGGGCAGCGGTGGGTAGTCATCAGGATAGATGCAGCCGGGCGCATAACCCCACCATCCGTCCGCCTCCCGATCTGCTACACCGTGACGGGGAGATTGTGGATACAGCGCCATTTCCTCAGGGGAGGAGGGTTGCCAGTCGTGCTTTACCGCTGGACAGTCAACCCAGCACTCATTATAGGGCGCTCCAAAAATACTGTACACCCGTTGGTGATACCAATACCATACGCCGTCCTGCTTAACATAGTCCATACCGTATTTGATATTGGCCCAGTCTACGGTAGCTACATCCTTGTCCGTCGGGACCACACCCCGGTTTACGTCCGGCCATATGGACATGCCAGGAGAAAGCCAGGTGGCCCGGGCCGTTTGGCCGTCACCCGCTACCTCTATCACACCGCTGGTCATAACATGATACAGGATAACACCCAGGCAACGATTTGGCTCATGATAGTCCATATGACGCACCATAAAGTTTTCATATACCCCCTCCTGGCCGTTGTAAGCTCCCCACATCATCGTGGAACGCACGCCCTCGTTTTCCGGTGCAAACAGGGCGATGGTCTCCCTCTGCATATTGGCAACGTGATGGAAGCTATAATAACCCATGGAGTTTTTGATCTCGATCTCCGCTTCC
Source organism: Oscillospiraceae bacterium (assembly GCA_021203045.1). Taxonomy (GTDB): domain Bacteria; phylum Bacillota; class Clostridia; order Oscillospirales; family Oscillospiraceae; genus CAJOIG01. Next base: position 67,940 of record JAJQBY010000055.1, read on the forward strand.
AGCCGAGAGACCTGGGCCTCCAACTGTTCTAAATCCATTTCCTGCTCCTCCTTTCAATATCCGTAGCCAATGTTGGCAAAGGTCTTATAGGGTGTTGAAACGGCCGGGCATCCCTGGGAGTAGACTGCGTTTTTGTTGTAATGCCATGTGACCGTTGGCTCCCGATCCGGTGCGCCCTCGCCCGTTGGGCGGAAATAGTTGAAAAACACCTGAGAATCCGGACGTTGCTCGGCGCCCTCTGTCCAACTGGTATAGAAATCACACAGAAAAATATCGTATACATGCAGGTGCCAAAACTTCCATTGACCGTTTTCCAAAATAAAATCTGCCCCATAATTCCGCAGGCTCCAGTACCCATCCAACGCACGCTTTTCAGTTTTTCCGCTGGAATGTCCGTAGGATTGCCAGGTGGCCCGGGCCGTCAGACCGTCATCCGCAGGAACAATCACTACGGACATGGCGTTTGATACATGCATTTCATTTTCCCGGCGTTCTATCTCCTCCGGCTTGGGATGGGCTATGGTAAAGCACCGACAAATGCTGTCGTAGCCGTCGTATATGCCCCACAGCATTTCCACCCGGCTGTCCTGCCGGACCGCGAACAGCTCCAAAAGCGCATCTCCCTTACTCATGGGGTACAGCTGGCAAAACTTTCCTATCAGCTTATTGACCGCGGACACGCACTGCGCACGGCAGAGCTTTTCCCGCATTTCTTCCAACACAGCGGTATTCATATGACGCACCTCCTTAGTAGGCCATGGAAAGATCAAATGTTTTATATGGTACGGGCACCCTGGGTCGGTTCATAGGAAACAGCTCCACAACGCTGTACCGGAAGGTGCTAGACGGCGGCTCGTCCGGAAGCTGAGGCGACTCGCCGGCAAAATAGTTCGCCTGGGTAGTGCCGCACAGCTTATAGGGGTCATACGGCGGCTCCTGAGTCCATTGCCGGTCAAAGGGAGATTTGCACACATTGTACTCATGCAGCCGCCAGATTTTCCAGTCGTCCTCCTGGCGAACAAAATTCACGCCATAGTGGTTCCATGTCCAATAGGCGTCGATAGCGTCGCCAGTACTGTCCTGCTTTTGCGTATCGGTCCCGGTGCATATCCAGGCGCCGCAGGCCGTCTGCCGGTCTTCCGCCACAATGATTACCGGCGTCCCCAGGGGCCGCAGATGCAGCTCTCCCTCCTGTCCATACCGGTCTGTGAACAACGGGTTTTGAAAGGAAAAGCAACGCTTTACACCGTTCATCCCCTTATAAAGGCCCCAGGTCATCTCTGCTTTTGTGTCCGGCCGGTCAGCGAAGAGAGATATAATCCGGGCTCCGTCAAAGGCCGCATAATATTGGCTGAACGCACTCATGAGACTGCTGATGGCATTATAATCCTCGACTCTTTCGAGCCGGAGCAGCAGGTCCTCCAACCGTTTTTCCTGTTCTTCCATTTTGATCTCCTTTTCTTTTTGGTCTGGTTCTGCACTTTACAGTAGCCCGCCGTTAATGCTATAATATTCACAAGATGTATAATAGCCGGGGAGGGCAGAGCTTTGGAACTGATACAATTATTTTATTTTCGCCGGGTGGCTAAAAAGCAAAATATTGCCCAGGTCGCCAAGGAGCTGTATATCTCTCAGCCCACACTGAGTCGGTCGCTGTCCCGACTGGAGGATGAACTGGGTGTCCATCTGTTTGAGCGGACGGGGAATAAAATAACCATTAATGAATTTGGCCGGGTGTTTGAGGCCTACGTTGACCGGGTATTTTCTGAGCTGGAAAACGCCCAGAAGCAATTGAATACCATGATGAGCCGCACGGACGACGACATCCGCGTCGGCCTGCCCCACACCGGGCTTATCAGCAATATGATCCTTGACTATGTGGCAAAAAATCCCGATGTACACATATCGCAGACCATTCTGCCGGTCTCCGCCGTGCGGAATCAGCTTTTAAATGGCCAGTTGGATTTTGCGCTGTCCTTTGTCCCGCCGGAGGATGACCGGCTGACATGGAATTCCTATGGAACAGACGGGATGTCCGTAATGATTTCCGAACAGCATCCTCTGTACTCGTCTCCAACGATCGACCTGCGCCAGATGGCGGACGCGACGTTTATCATCAATAACTCCAATACGGACCTGAACACGATTTTCCAAACCGCTTTCCAGGAGGCCGGCTTCGCGCCCCGCATTATCTTTGGCGGTGACGAACCTAGACTTATCAGTGCTCTCGTCAAGGAAAACAAAGGCATATTCCTCCTGCCAAACGTAGTCAACCGCCTGAACATTCTCGATTCAAACCCCTTCGGCCAGCGGCAGGGCTACCGGACCATCCCTCTCTCCTTTCCCCGGTGCAATATCGCCTTTGGGGTCTGCTCGCTGAAGGAACGCACAATGAATCTTCACGCACGACTATTCTATGCTTATGTCTGTGCCACCCTGTCCCACATACTCACCAACCGTCATCTAGCACTTTGATTATATATCCACAATCTTCTTTTGTGCAGTGAGCAAAATTGTATACTGCTCTAAAACAATTTGCATACTCAGGAAACAGCCGCCTGCATCATCCCCGCCAAACGCAAAAACCAGCTGTGCTTTCCGCGCCGGAGCGCGGAGGCACAGCTGGTTTTTCAGCAAATGCTTATTAAATATCTTGTATCAGCGCCTTTTCAGGGCTGGGCTGTATCAGTCGATACCGCCGAAGTCCCCGGGAGGCTCCTCGCCCGGCTCCAGATCTTCGGGGATCTCGGGAGCGTCGTCCGGAGCTTCCTCGCTGACCTCGCCGGAAGCGTCCTCAGAAACCTCCTCAGAGGCGGCATCCGCGCCGTCGCTGAAATCATGGGCCTCAGCGTACTCGTTGCCCTCCTCATCGGTGGGGATGTAGCTAGCGTCGATGTATTCCGCAGCAATGGCCTCGGGATCGAAGCTGTAAGCGGTCTCGGTGCCGATGTTGGCCACGTTCTCCTGAGCGGACAGATCCTCCTCGGAGTAGGTGCCGGTCACGGTCAGGGTCAGAGCGGAATCGCCCTGGACATACACAGTGCCGTCCGCAGCGGCGATGGTGACGGTGGCGCCGTCCTCATCCACGATGACGCTGCCGCCGGTGTAGAGGTTCTGCACGGTGGAATCAGCGGTCAGGATGATGGTGGAGATGTCATCCAGATACACAGAGCAGCCTCGGTCGCCGTTGTCCTCACTCTGGACGAACGCCGTGGTGGCCACGGAGCCGTCGGTGAAGTAGCAGTCCAGATAGCTCCAGGTATCGAAGATAATGTCGCCCTCGATCTCCTGGTCGATGCAGTACAGCACGCACTCAGAGCCGTTGGCCCCGGCAGTGCCCCAGCCGCGCTGGTTGGTGTTGCAGGCGCACAGCAGGAAGGCATAATAGGTCTCGGGATAGATCATCTCCACATCATAGAGGCTGATGTAGCAGTAGGTGTTGGTGGTATAGAACATCTTGTAGTTTTCAAGGTTCTCGGAGTTCACGGCCTTCAGCACGCCGCCCACCATGGTGAAGTAGGAGGTGCCCTCCTCGGAGTCGCCGGACATGGACTGATAGATCATAACATTGGAGGCCTCATCGTCGTCAGAGGCGGTGTAGTTGCCCTCCAGATAGCAGTTATAGACCTTGCCGGGGTTGCGGCCCTCGAAGCAGAACGCCTGGGCGTTCTTGGCGATCAGGGTAGCGTTGGAGACGGTGATGTCCGCCACGCAATACACGGCGGGGGAGCCGGTGCCCAAACTGCCGTTGGAGATGTAGGAGCCGCCGTCGATGACCATCAGCCCGCCGCCCCGGTCGGAGCGGATGGCGGCGGAGGAGCCGCCCTCGGTGGTGACATACAGGTCGGAGGCGTACATGGTGCCGCCGCCGGCTACCATGATGCCGCCGGAGGCAGAGCCGTCGGTGTCAACGATGGAGTCGGAGATGGTGATGGTGGAGTCGCCATAGGCGAACACGCCGTTGGCGCCGGTGGCGTTGGTGTAAACGCTGGAGCCAGTAATGGTCAGGTCCGCATCCTCATAGGTGTGGACGCCGGAGTTGGTGCCGTAGAAGGAGGCATCGTCGCCGGACAGGTCGCCGGCGGACTTGACGATGGTGCTGTCCTCGATGACAGCCACAACGCCCTCTCCGGCGCGGACGCCGGCCTCATTGTCTCCGGTGGACTCGGCAAACTCAACGCCGGAATAGGTCTCGCTCTCCAGATCCGTGGCCGCGCCGCCCTCCGTATAGGAGCTGGAGCCGCCGCCGGGCATGCCCATGCCCCCGCTGGCCTCACCGCTGGCCTCGCTGCTGGCAAACGCGCCCACGCTCAGGGCCAGCACCATTGCCAGCGCCATAAGAGTGGAGAGGATACGTTTCCATGTGTGTTTCATAGTTCCTTCCTTTCCGCACTGTCTACCGCTGCGCCGGGCAGTCATTATTTTTGCCCGGCTCCTTTACCTGCCGATAGATGTGCTGATTAACATTATAATATAAACGTTTGTTAAAGTCTATAACAATTTTAATTTTTTTGTGAATTTTTTATGTTATTCAGATAAGCCGATCGCCTGATATATCTTATAAAATGCATTCCCGCCCGGCCTCGATAGGGCAGGGGAGAATTTTATGTAAATTTTAAGGAATAGGTAGTTGACAGCGTGTAACTTTTGTGATAAATTGTTTTCAGATCGTAACCAATTTGTAACTTTTATCAAATTTGGCAGAGCGTGGGGTGATAGATATGATCGATACTGGGCTGGAGTCCGGAGGGACCCTGACAGAGCGCCTGGCGGGCCTGACCCCGGACCAGGCTGTGAAGCTCGGGCGGGAGCTGTGCGTGCAGCTGCCGGAGGAGCCGGAAGGCTTCCATGGCGGCGTGTGGCCCGGCAATATCCACATGGACTGGGAGGGCAAGGCCGTCCTGGGAGAGCCCGATCACAGCGCCGCTGCGGGACGCACCGCCGATCAGGTGGAATATGTCGCCCCGGAATATTTTTGGGATAATATCGCCGCCGCCGCGGCAGACGTTTACGCCGTGGCTCTGCTGGTCTATGCCGGGTGCTGCAAGGGCCGACTGCCCTTTCAGCCGGCGGAGGAGCTGACAGAGAAGGACCGCTCCGACGCCCTGCGCCGCCGGATGAAGGGCGAGCCGATTCCCCGCCCGGAGGGCATCAGCGATCCCCTCTGGACCGTGCTGGAAAAGGCCCTGTCCTATGAGGAGGAGAACCGCTATCTGACCGCCAGGGAGCTTCTGACCGCGCTCAGCGATACGGACGAGGCTCTGCCCTCCCTGGAGGCAGCCGCCGCAGGCGCTGCCGCCGCTGCGGCCGTCGTGGGAGCGCAGGAGGAGACCATCTCTCCGGAAGGCCCCGCTTCAGAGGAAACCGTTTCCCTGGAGGAGCCGGGTGCGGAGGAAGCCGCCCCAACGGAGGATGCCCCCGCACCCGATGAAACAGCGGCCCCGGAAGAAGCACTTTCTGAGGACATTGTCCCGGAGGAGGATACCGCCGCCCCGGAGGAGGCGTCTCTCCCGGAGGACACTGATATCGAAGAAACCGCTCCCGCAGAGGACGCTGTCCCGGAGAAATCAGACCCCGAGGAGGCTCCCTCTCAGGAGGGCGATATAGACTGGACGGAGGATCTGGAGGGGCTGAGCCAGGAGACCGCCCGCTGGGAGGAGGAGATGGTGGCGGCTGCCGCCGGACTTCCCATACAGGAGGAGCTGGCCCAGGCCGCCGCGGAACAGGCCGCCTCGGCTGACACCAAGCGGCAGTACACCGTTCAGAAGGATTTTGAAAAGACCCGCCGTTCCCGGCGGGAGCCGTCCATGGCGCCTGCCGCCCAGCGGAAAAAGAAAAAGAGCCTTTTGGGCCCGGTCCTGTCCGTGATAGGGGCCGCCGTGCTTCTGATCGTAGTCCCGGCCCTGGTGTTCGGCGGAAACGGGGACGGTGAGCTTCAGCAGACCTCCGAGAGCTTTACCGCCTCTCCGGCCACCGCCGAACCGACGATCACACCTATCACCATCACGC
>JAJQBY010000005.1 GCA_021203045.1 Oscillospiraceae bacterium
CCCCCTTTGAAGTTTTCTTCGATACTCTGTTGCACTTGACTTGACAATTCAAGGTCTTTGTCCGAGCAAATCTCTGCCGGCGCGACTTGGCTTTTCAAAAGAAAAATATACCTGAATGCTCCCCCTTATTTCTCCTCCCGTGCAGGGGGTTCGACGGGCAGCTCTACCACGAATCTGGTCCCCTCCTCCCGGGTGCTGGTCAGGGTAATGGTCCCGCCCATGGCGTCTACGGTGTGCTTTACAATAGAAAGGCCAAGGCCCGTGCCGCCTACAGCGCGGCTGCGGCCCTTGTCCACCCGGTAGAAGCGTTCAAATACCCGGCTCTGACTCTCCGGCGGGATGGGCTCCCCGTCATTGCGGACGGAGAAAATAATCCGCTCCCCCGTCCGGCGGAGATATATGTCCACCTGGCCGCCGGCACAGTTATATTTCACCGCGTTGGAGAGAAGATTATCTGCCAGCTGATACAGGAAGGGCCGGCTGGCAGACAGGACGGCCGGCTCCATATCCGTATGGATCGTCACCTGATTCTGCCGGGCCAGGGGCGCCGCCTCGCTGACACAGACGCTCACGATCTGGGAAAAATCTATATTTTCCAGCTCCTCCTCTACCTGGCTGCTCTCGATACGGGAGAGCATGATGATATCCCCAATCAGGGTATTCATGCGGTCAGTCTCCCGGCCGATGCCGTCCAGCAGCTCCCGGCGGGTAGCCTCGTCCATGGGAAGTCCGGAGCACAAAAGCTCCGCGCTGCCCTTGATGGAGGTGATGGGCGTTTTCAGCTCATGGCTGGCGTTGGAGAAGAACTCCTGCCGCATCTGGGCTGATCGGTTGGCCTCTGTCACATCCGTCATGGTCAGAATCAGGCCCTGCTCCCAGCCGGGCTGCTCCCGCACGGGCGTACACCGCACCTGATATATGCGTCCGGACCGTTCTACCTCCGTCTGCTGACCGCGTCCCTGACGGCGGGCCTCCTCCGCAGCCTCCAGCACAGCGGGGTGACGGGTGACCTCCAAAAGATATCCTCCCTGCACCTGGCGCTTGTCGCAGCCGAAAATGGTGCAGGCGCTGCCGTTTATCAGCAGAACGCGCCGGTCCCTGTCCAGCAGGAGAATTCCCTCTCCCATGTTGTCCAGAAGAAAGTCCGTTCGGTCCTTTTCGGCCTGCAGCTCCTGGATAGAGGCGCTGACATCCGCCGCGATAACATTTATCTTCTTCGCCATATCCTGCAGCTCCTCATAGGGATAGCCGTCAGCGTCCAGCATGGCGCTGCCGTCCTTCACCCCGTCCATGCTGTCGTTCATGGCGGCCAGGGGACCGGTGATATTGGACACGATGCGCCCTGCCAGGATACCGGACACCAGCAGCGCCAGCAGCGCCGCCAGCAGGATGCCCGGGAGGATGGAAAGAAGGTTCGCCCCCAGTCCCCCATAGGACTGGGCCAGCCGGATATAATCCCCGCTGGGGGTCTGGATGGCGGCATACATCAGCTTGGAGCCTATGGTGGCGCTGACACGGATCGCCACCGCCTGCTCGCCCTTGGACGCGGCCACGATCTCCTCCCGGTCCCCGTGGTTCTCCATGGCGGACCAATCCGCCTGGGAATCTCCGATGACCGTTCCATCAGCGGAAAGGATCGTGACCCGCGCCCCGCTGTGAAGGGCAAACAGATCGGCCTGATCGTCCGCGTCGGCCTCCGGGTCATACAGGTCGGCAAGGGTCATAGCAAGCCCGGTGAGGGCCTGCTCCTTCTCCTCCGTCATTTTCCGGTCGAATACGACCGTACTGACCACGCCGCTGATGGCAAGGCCGATGACCAGCGTCAGCACAAAGGCCCTTATCAGCGCCCGCTTCATTGTCCCTGCCCCACGAAGCGATAGCCAATGCCCCGGACAGTCTTGATATACCGGCTGTTCTCCGGGGGGTCACCTATCTTCTGGCGGAGGGTGCCGATGTGAATATCCAGGGTGCGGGTCTCTCCCACATAGTCGGCGCCCCATACCCTATCCAGCAGCAGCTTGCGGGGCAGGCTCTTGTCCGGATGCTCCATGAAAAATTTCAGCAGCTCGAACTCCTTGAGGGTAAGCTCCACCAGGCGGCCCTCTACCCACGTCTCTCTGGTGTCCGGGTTTATCTTCAGGGCGCCGTATTCATAGACCGGCTGCCCGCCCAGCTCCCCGGTGGTGCGGAGCCTTGCCCGGATGCGGGCGCACAGCTCCAGCACGCTGAAGGGCTTGGTCACATAGTCGTCCGCGCCGGCGTCCAGGCCAGAGATCTTGTCTATCCCCTGATCCTTGGCCGTCAGCAGGATCACCGGCACAGATTTCAGCGCCGGAGAGGCCCGCATCAGCTTGAGCGCCTCTATCCCGTCCAGGCCGTCCATCATGATATCCATGGTCACCAGCCTGGGCGTAGTCTTCGCCATATCCTCCAGGGCGTCTACAGCATTTCCGAAGGCTGCCACGTCATAGCCGTTGCTTTTCAGCGCTACCTCCAGCAGCCGGCGGATGCTGTCGTCATCCTCCACGATAACGATTCGTTCGTACACAAATATCCCTCCAAAGCGGTCTGCGCCGCCATATGATCTTACAGTGCATTTTTCATCTGTAGTTCTATTTTACGCCATTTCTTCTCTCGTTTCTATCCCCTTTTTGTATCTCCTTTGTAAAGATATTGTATGCCCCTGTCTCTTTTAATCTCATATCCTCATAAATACTGATTAAAAATGTATTTCCATTATGGCGTTATAA
>JAJQBY010000099.1 GCA_021203045.1 Oscillospiraceae bacterium
ATTATTTAACTGTTCCGCATTTTTGTTAATTCGCACCAATATAGTGAATTCAATTCAAAGTATTGACAATTTCTGTATTCCATGATAAAATATCAGTACTAATGGTTAAAGAGGGGGTAATATTTTAATCATGTCCGCTCAAACTGAGTTTGGCCGTCGACTTAAGTCAGCCATGGCATCTAAAGGAATTACTCAAAGAAAGTTAGCCGAGGATATATCAATCACACCCGCAATGTTATCGAACTATGTCACCGGAAAGAATACTATGCCCGTAAGCATTTTAATGAAAATATCCGATAAATTAGATGTATCAACAGATTGGATTTTGGGCATAGATAAACATTCGGAAAATCCTCAGCAATCGGAGAATCCTCAGCAATCGGAAAATCCTCAGCAATCGGAAAATCCTCAGCAATCGGAAAATCCTCAGCAATCCATTCAAATCAAAACGTTCGGTGATACACTTCGTGCACTATACCAAATTGTTGCCAACGTAGCATATGGAATGCGTATTGAAAAATTTGAAGAACAAGCATGTATTATTCGAAATTCAGAGACTAATGAAATAATAGAAAAAAAGTCTGTGCCCATCCCATATTTTTGTATTAGAGAACTACCAGCTCCTATCTGGTCTGTAATAGAACAATGGATGAAAATTGTAAACTCGACTTTAGAAAGTGGTAACGACGATAATATAATTAAATCGGCTTTGCTACCCGCCTGGATAGAACAGGAAGCTCAAAAGCTTGATAAAATTGAATTAGATCCAAACCTTTTACCCATAACGGAAATCATAAAATAAACAAGGCAATGGGATAAAAAGCCTTTGTTTGGATCAACGAGTTGAAAAGACTGTTCACAGCAAATACCAACCTTTCGTCGAAACCACTTGCCGCAAGGAACAAAAGCGTATATAATTAGCCTATCGAGGGCTAATCCTTCGCCCAGGGGTAAATTTGACGTATCTGGGCCAACCGAAAGGACGGAATCTAAACTACCATGAAAAAGACTTTTACGAAACTGCTCTCTGTACTCCTTGCCCTGACCATGCTCTTCACGCTGGCCGCGTGCAATGCAGAGACCGAAACCGAGGAAGAGACCGTTGAGGAGACGGTTGAGACCACTCCTGAACCTGTGGAGGCTGTTGAGGCCGAGGAGGTTATCGAGGAGGAGGTTGAACCCGAAACCCTTTCCGAATCTGATCTCCTCCCCTTCATCCAGTTCTACAACCTGTACGTCACTCAGAGGGACGAGGCCATCGTCTACCCCACTGAGGATGAGGACGTAGAGGAAGGGATAGAGGAAGTGACTGACGAGGTTGCTTCTGAGGATGATACAGAGGCCGAGGACGAGGTTTCTGACAGCGATGTGACCGAGGACTCTACCGGGGATGAGGAGGCTGTTGAGGAGACAGAGGAGGCTTCTGACGAGCCTGAAGAGGTGTATGACCCCCTGGGTTATCTACTGACTCCTGTGGTGTATAACGAGTCCGTTATTCTCTCTGTGAGTTTTGACGGCACGGCTGTGGATGTGACTGTCCCTGGCGACTATGACCTCACCTTTACCGTAACCATTGATCGTGAGGCGTATGATGCCGCTCTGTTGGCGCTTGAGGCTTCTTCTGAAGCTTCCGATGAGCTGGTGGCTGTAGGGGCTGAAGAGGCTGTTGAGGCTGAGGAAAGTGAGGCTGAGGCGGAGGAAGTGACAGATGATACGACTTCCGAGGATAGTGCTGAGGCTTCCACAGAGGCCAGTGGTGAGGCTTCTTCCGAGCCAGTGACCGAGGAGGTCATCATCACCAAAACCGTCCACATCGTCACGACTGAGGACTACGCCGCTGCTCTTGCGGATGGATCCATCGTAGAAGTTGCCGACGGCACGGCTATTGTCGTGGTGGAGGATGAAGTGGATGAGGTTGCTGTCGAAGAGGATAGTGACGAGGAGGACGGGGAGGATGCCGATGATACCGACACCTCCGATGACGATTCCACGGACAACGACACCACTGATTCCACGGATAATAATAGTGACTCCGACAACACTAGCACTAACAATGACAGCGACACGTCTAACGTGACCTCCCCCACTACCACTACCGCTCCCGCCACCAGCACGGGTTCCGGCACGAGTACGTCCGGCGGGTCTACCTCCAGTGGCTCCACCAGCAGTGGGTCTACTTCGAGCGGGTCTAGTAGTGGGTCTACTTCCACTGGTTCTTCCAGTAGTTCTTCTTCCAGCGGAACGACCAGTACTGGCTCGACCAGCTCCGGTAGTACGTCTTCCGGCTCCACGTCCAGTGGTAGCACCTCTTCTGGTAGCACATCCAGCGGTTCCTCCTCGTCTGGTTCGTCTACCAGCAGTGGTTCCACCAGTTCTTCCACCGCTACCGCTACACCCGCTCCCACTGCTACTGCTCATGTGCATACGTGGGTGACTGAGACGGTTGAGGACGGGTATTGGGAACAGGTTCAGACAGGATATGAGTATGATTACAGTGATGCGACGTATGTGGAAGGGTATTTTGAGTGTCTGAAGTGTGGGTATCAAACAGCTTCTGGAGACGACATAACCGAACATTGTGCGGAAGAAGGGTGGAGTTATAAGTATGTTGCCGCGCATTACGAAGGTACGATTACTGAAATCCCCATTTATGAAGACGTATGGGTCGATACGAGCTATACTATAACGTATTGTTCTGAATGCGGAGCTACACAGTAACCTTACGTTAATATAATAGAAAACAATAA
>JAJQBY010000134.1 GCA_021203045.1 Oscillospiraceae bacterium
GGAAGAAGCCATCTGTGCGGTCATGGAGCGCTGTCAGGGCTCCGTTTCCGAAGCATAGAAAGCGGGCATAGATTTGGATTTGCTGGCTCTGGACACCCTTGCGCTCCACATCCATCTTGCACTCAGAGGTGACGATGGATTTGATGTGATTCGTCTTAGGCAGAGCGTTCATGTCCATATCGTCGTCCACCATCAGCAGCTTGCTCTCCAGGTCGGCACGGGCGAAGCGGTTCGTCTCCACCTTCTGGATGCTGGTGGTATTCATGCTGCTACCGAAAATGGCATTCATCACCAGTCCAATGCGGCTCTTGCCTTCGCCGCCCTTGCCGATAAGCATGAGCATCTTCTGTCCCTTGGTGGTGGGCAGTAAACAATAGCCCAGATACTCCTGTACAGTGGGGATGTCCTCCTCATACAGAAGCTCGGACAGGAATTGCAGCCACCTTGTGGGCGTTGGGGCATCCGGTACATACCCGACAGCCAGCCGATTCATACAGAACTCCTTTTCTTCGGTGAAGCAGCCGTCCATGTGATAGGTGCCGTTGGCCACATGGATACGGTCTGTTTGCAGGGGCATAGACTCTGAGTACGCTGCCATTTTCAGAGCATTGAACAGGTGATCCACCTTCCGTGCGACCCCAGTATCCAGGTATTCATTGATTTCATAGAAGATGTCCCGCTTGATACGGTTCTCATCTGTTACCAGGCCATCCACGGTATAGAAGTGATCGTGGATGCAGCGCATGGGGAAGCTCTCCAGGAAGAAGTAACAAAACAGCGGTTCGATGATGCGCTTATCCTTGTCCACCCATTCGGGTGCGTCTAGCAACTCAGGCATAGTGCGGAACCCCTCCTCTCCCTGCCGCAGGGAGCGGCGTCTTGTAAACGTTTCCACCCAAATTTCCCTTCAAAGGGTTGATTTTATGGCCATTTTCGGGTATACTGTGTTTGGTTGAATTTGAGAACGGCTGCCCTCCATCTGCGCCAACATCATAGAATCCATTAGCGAGCGCCCCACGCGAGCTTAGGGATTCTTGATACAGAGTAGATGGGATAAGGGCGGTCGTTTTGCTTTCTTCAAATGCCAAAGCTATCATCCTCGTTCATGTCGTCCAGAATGACGACGATCATTTGAATCGTGTCCAGCAGATCGCTGTCCACTTGATTTCCAGCCTCGATGCGCTGCAGCTCATCCAGCACAGCGGCCAGCTCATTCCGAAGGGCCTTGAACACCCTCGGATTGCCCTGCACCACTACGTCCTTCTCCAGCAGCCGCCGGGCGATATAGTCCTGCTTGGTCAGCCCGGACAGCCGCACATAAGTCTCCAGCAATGCGTCCTCCTCCGGCGATACCCGGAAGGCGATGGTTTTGCTCCGCCAACGGCCACGGGAATCCAAATTCTTGAGTGACATTGTTACATGCTCCTTTCCATGTTCAGCTTGTCTGCCATTTCTGCCTGCTTGGACGGGAACAGATGGGCATAGTTATAGGTGATGTCGATACTCTCGTGCCCCATCCGGTCAGCGATGGCCGTAGCTGAAAAGCCCATGTCGATCAGGAGAGAGACGGCGCTGTGCCGCAGGTCGTGAATCCTGATCCGCTTGACACCGGCCTCCTTTGCGCCCCTGTCCATCTCATGATGCAGGTAGCTCTTGGTCACGGTGAACATCCTGTCCTCCGGCTGAATCCCATAGAGCATCTTCAAATAATCCTGTATTTCTGACACAAGAAATTTCGGAATGGCGATGATACGGTTGCTTTTCTCTGTCTTGGGGGTCGTGATCAGGTCACGACCCTCCAGACGCTGATAGCTCTTGTTGACACTGACTGTCCCCTTCTCGAAGTCGAAGTCCGCCGGGGTCAGAGCCAGCAGCTCGCCCTCCCGAAGTCCACACCAGTACAGCATCTCGAAGGCATAATAGGACAAGGGCTTGTCCATCATCACCTCCGCAAATTTCAGGTACTCCTCCTTCGTCCAGAAGAGCATCTCCCGGTTTTTCTTCTTGCCCATGCTGCCCGCCTTCTGACAAGGGCTTTCCCGCAGGTTGTAGTAGCGGACGGCATGGTTGAAGATGGCGCTGAGCTGGTTGTGAACCGTTTTCAGATAGACAGGAGAGTAGGGCTTTCCGTGCTCATCCTTATAGTTTATTAACTCGTTCTGCCAGGTAATGATCTGCTGAGGCGTGATCTTGCACATCTTCAGCTTTCCGAAATAGGGCACCAGCTTGGTGCGAATGATATGCTCCTTGGTGTGCCAGGTGTTTTCCTTGAGACGGGTCTGCATATCCGCCGTGTAGAGCTCCACAAAGCTCTTGAAGGTCATATCCAGGTCGGAAGTGGCCTTGTTGAGCTGTTCCCGCTCCCATGCCTGAGCTTCCCGCTTGGTCTTGAATCCCCGCTTCTGGGTCTGCTTGCGCTCCCCGTTCCAGTCGGTGTAGCGGTAGATGACCCGCCAGGTGTTGTTTTTTTCTTCCTTGTAGACTGCCATTACGAATCGTTCCTTTCTGTTCCGTTGTAATAAAACTTTTCCATGAAATACCTGCGGTTGACCCGGCCTGAAACGGTCAGATAACCCTTTTCCCGAAGCTCAGCATTGAGCATCTGTACGACCTTGTAGGCATAGGACTTGGAAACGCCCAATTCCGCAACTACCTCGTCGACCTTCATGAACGGCTGTTCTGTCATGGGTACACCCCTCCTTTCTGTTCTCGCTGGGTTTCACAGAACCCTAGCGGTGCATTAAACCTATTTGTTAATATATGATGCTATTATACTAAGCATCTATGTTAACGTCAAGTGGTTTTTGAGAAAACACCAAGCAAATTTATTTATATTCCGCTTGACTATCCTAAACTGATCTGTTATGCTATGCTTATTCAAAGACTTCACACAGGAGATGATTCCAATGGCAATCGGAGAACGAATCCGCTTTTTCCGCACCATGCGGGGTATGACGCAAAAATATCTGGGGATGCTGCTGGGGTTCCCTGAGAAGTCCGCAGACGTTCGGCTGGCTCAGTATGAGACGGGAGCCAGGACGCCGAAGGCTAACCTGACCGCATCTATGGCTCATGTTCTGGATGTGTCCCCGCAGGCACTGGCAGTGCCGGACATTGATTCCTATACCGGCCTGATGCACACCCTCTTTACCCTGGAGGATCGGTACGGCTTGAAGGTCACGGAGAGGGACGGCGAGATCTGTCTCCGGGTGGACGTATTTCAGGGCAAGGATGTCGCAGAACTGCACAAGATGCTCTGTGCCTGGCAGGAGCAGTCGGCCAAGCTGGAAACCGGGGAGATCACCAGGGAGGACTATGACCGCTGGCGTTACCGCTTCCCCGAATTTGACAGCACGCAGATTTGGGCGATGGTGCCCTCGCAGGAGCTGAGCGATATGCTGCTGGCTGGTCTAAAGGAAGAACAGGACAAATAAAAAGAGCGCTATCTGACTTGCTTGATGACAAATCAGATAGCGCTCTTAAACTGTGAATAATGAAAAAATGTTGCCAAATCGTTGCCACGGAGGGAATCAGTCCTGAAAAAAACGTTGCTATTTCAGGCTTTTTCCGTCCTGTGAAATCATTCCCACTCGATTGTGGCGGGGGGCTTGGAGGTGATGTCGTACACAATCCGGTTGATTCCTGCCACTTCGTTCACGATGCGGACGGAGACGGTGTCCAGGACGTCATAGGGGATTCTTGCCCAATCGGCGGTCATGAAGTCCGTGGTGGTTACGCTGCGCAGGGCCAGAGTGTAGTCGTAGGTGCGGCCATCGCCCATTACTCCAACGGAGCGCATATTGGTCAGGACGGCGAAATACTGGTTCATGGTGCCCTCCAGATGAGCCTTGGCGATCTCGTCCCGGAAAATAAAATCTGCCTGGCGGAGCGTATCCAGCTTCTCCTTGGTTACATCGCCGATTACGCGGATGGCAAGGCCGGGGCCGGGGAAGGGCTGGCGCATAACCAGGTATTCCGGCAGCTTCAGCTCCCGTCCCAGCTGGCGCACTTCATCCTTGAACAGCAGGCGCAGCGGCTCCAGGATCTCTTTGAAGTCCACATAGTCCGGCAGACCGCCCACGTTATGGTGGCTCTTGATGACAGCGGCATCGCCGGTGCCGGATTCTACTACGTCAGGGTAAATAGTGCCCTGCACCAGATAATCCACCTGGCCGATCTTTTTGGCCTCCTCCTCAAATACGCGAATGAACTCCTCGCCGATGATCTTGCGTTTCTTCTCCGGCTCGGAAACACCGGCCAGCTTTGACAGAAACCGCTGCTCTGCGTCCACTCGAATGAAGCGGATGGGCCATTTGGCAAAGGCGGCCTCCACCTCGTCTCCTTCGTTCAGGCGCATCAGGCCGTGGTCGACGAAAACGCAGGTCAGCTGACTGCCGACCGCCTCCGCAAGAAGGGCGGCGGCCACAGAGGAATCCACGCCGCCGGACAGAGCCAGCAGTACCTTGCCGTCGCCCACCTTTTCCCGTATGGCGCTGATGGAGGTGCGCATGAAATCGCCCATTGTCCAGTCCCCATTAGCATGACAGACCTCATAGAGGAAGTTGCGAAGCATCTGCTGGCCGTACTGGGTGTGGTTCACCTCCGGATGGAACTGAACGCCGTAAAAGCCATTGTCCTCATCACAGATGGCGGCAGTGGGGCAGCCTTCGCTGTGAGCGGCCAAATGGAAGCTGTCCGGGATTTTTGCCATATAGTCCCCGTGGCTCATCCAGGTGATACTCTCAGCGGGGAGATCCTTAAACAGCTTGCAGTCTGTGTTAAAATAGGTATGAGTTTTGCCGTATTCCCGGGCGGTGTCCTCCTGAGCCGCTGTGACGGAGCCTCCCAGGGTATAGGCCATGAGCTGGCAGCCATAGCATATACCGAGGATGGGGATGCCCAGCTCAAAAACGGCCGGATCGATATGGGGGGCAGAGGCGTCGTATACGCTCCGGGGACCACCGGTGAAGATGATGCCGATGGGATCGAAGGCCTTTATCTCCTCAAGGGTGATAGTATAGGGCTTCAGCTCGCAGTATACGCTGCATTCCCGCACCCGGCGGGCGATGAGCTGGTTATACTGGCCGCCGAAGTCGATGATAAGGACGGATTGGTGGCTCATGGCGATGTATCCTTTCTCTATCTCTGTTTTATATAGCGAACGCCGGCGGGGGAGAGGGGATGTGTCCCGGCTCCATGTGCAGGCGCTCTTTATATCTGGTATGTACGGATAATGTTCTCTGCGATGACGCGGCGCTTGACGCATCGATCCATAGCGTTTTTTTCGATGAACCGGTGAGCGTCCTTTTCTGTCATTTTGAACTGCTGGATGAGGATGAGCTTGGCTCTGTTCACCAGCCGCATCTCATCCATCTTGGCCTCCAGACTCTCCGCCTTTGATTCCGCCTGGCGCAGCCGCTCGGAGACGGCGGCCATCATACTCAGGCTTTGACGGAGAAGGGAGGGGTCAACAGGACTTTTCAGCGCCATAAAGCCATGCGTCTCCGCATAGCGGGATGTGGCTTCAAACCGCTCTGAGCCGGCCAGGAGAAGCACGCCGGCGGCGCCGTCTTTTATGGCCTCGGCGCCCAGCTTCGTTCCGTCCGCAGAGGGGACGGATTCATCTATAACGACTACGTCAAATACCTTTTCGCTCAGGACGTAGGGGGCCTCATGAGGTGCGCAGACGCTCAGCTCCGGGGCAAAACGGTCAGCCGGAAGCTGTCCGGCGAACTGGGCTGCCGTATCATTGGAGTTTGTAATGAGCAGCAGCGAGGCATATCGGTGGGACTGGACCATTTTGACCCTCCTCTCATAAAGTGCGTATACGGGCGGCGGAAAAGATAAAACAAAACGCTCCCGGTACCGGCAGGGAGACGCGCTCTCTCCTGTCAGGACCGGCGAACGTCCCTGTTCACCTATTTATGCGTATGATAATACAAATAAAGTATAACCTACCCTTTGCGGTTTGTCAACGGGCCTTCTGCTATATTTTGTGTCTATTTTACGGGGCGTTGTAAGCGACATTTTGTGATTTTTACCTATATTCTGGGTCTTGACAAAGAGAGAAACAAAGTGTAAAATTTTTAATGTGAAACGGCAAAGGCGTCGCGGATAGGTTTCCGCATGCCCTGCCGTTTCTTTTTGTCTGTTACGGCAATATCATCCATATTCATACTATATTGTAAAGGAGAGGCAATATGAGTAACGTTAGCGAGATTTTTGGTTCTATGGTGTTTTCACCGGCGGTCATGCAGGCGCGCCTGCCCCATGACGTCTATAAAAAGGTGATGCACGCCATCGAGCATGACGAGCGCCTGACCCCGGATATCGCCGGCGTCGTGGCCAACGCCATGAAGGATTGGGCTATCGAAAAGGGTGCTACACATTTTACACATTGGTTCCAGCCTATGACGGGTATCACGGCCGAGAAGCATGATGGGTTTATCCATGCCACCGCCGATGGCCGTGCGATCATGGAATTTTCCGGGAAAGAGCTTATCCAGGGCGAGCCGGACGCCTCCAGCTTCCCCTCCGGCGGCCTTCGCTCCACCTTTGAGGCTCGGGGCTATACCGCCTGGGACCCCACCAGCTATGCTTTCGTGAAGGACGGGGTGCTGTGCATCCCCACTGCCTTTGCCTCCTATACCGGCGAGGCCCTGGACAAAAAGACCCCGCTGCTGCGGTCCATGCAGGCTCTGAGCAAGCAGGCTGTTCGTATCCTCCGGATTCTTGGCAACACGGAGGTGGAGACCGTCCGGGCCACTGCCGGCGCAGAGCAGGAATATTTCCTGGTGGACAAATCCGTCTATGACAAGCGGGAGGACCTTATCTATACAGGCCGCACCCTGTTCGGCGCGCGTCCCCCCAAGGGCCAGGAGCTGGATGACCATTACTTTGGCGCCATCAAGCCCCGGGTGTCCGAGTTTATGAAGGATCTGAACGATGAGCTGTGGAAGCTGGGCGTGGTTGCCAAGACAGAGCATAACGAGGTGGCCCCTGCGCAGCATGAGCTGGCTCCTGTGTTCAGCACTGTGAACATCGCCGCCGATCATAACCAGCTCACCATGGAGCTGATGCGTACTGTGGCAAAGCGTCACGGTATGGAGTGCCTGCTTCATGAAAAGCCCTTTGCCGGTGTGAACGGCAGCGGCAAGCACAACAACTGGTCTATGTCCACCAACACCGGAGAGAACCTGCTGGAGCCGGGGGACACGCCGGGCCAGAACGCCCAGTTCCTGCTGTTTTTGTGCGCTGTGCTGAAGGCCGTCAATCAATATCAGGATCTGCTGCGCATTTCCGTTGCCACTGCGGGCAACGATCACCGGCTGGGCGCGAACGAAGCGCCTCCCGCCATCCTGTCCGTCTATGTGGGCGATGAGCTGGCCGCCGTGCTGGATGCCATCCAGCATGAGGAGCAGTACACCGGCGGCGGCAAGGAGCCGTTCAAGATCGGCGTCAGCGTCCTGCCTCGTTTCCCCAAGGATTCCACTGACCGGAACCGTACCTCCTCCTTCGCCTTTACCGGTAACAAGTTCGAGTTCCGTATGCCCGGTTCCTCTCAGTCGATTTCCAGCGCAAACATCACCCTGAACACGGCTGTGGCCGAGTCCCTGCGGATATTTGCCGACCGTCTGGAGGCGGCGGATGATGTGGACGCTGAGATGCGTCAGCTCATCCACGACGAGGTTTGCGGGAACAGCCGTATCGTTTTCAACGGCAACGGCTATGACGATGCATGGGTGGCAGAGGCTGAAAAGAGGGGGCTGCTGAATCTGCGCACTACCCCGGAGGCTCTGCCTTACTACATCAAGGATAAGAACATCAAGCTGTTCGAGACGCACAAGGTCTTTACTGCTACCGAGGTCCACTCCCGCTATGAGATCATGCAGGAGAACTATGCCAAGACCATCAAGATCGAGGCCATGACTATGGCGGACATGGTCCGCAAGGATGTCCTTCCTGCCGTCAGTGCCTATACCGGTGATCTGGCCGGGGACGCCGCTGCGAAGAAGGCTGTTTCCGATGAGATCGATATCTCCTATGAGACCATGACCATCTCTCGGCTGTCTGAGCTGCTGGCTCTGGCCACTAAGACCGTGGGCACCCTGGACGCCGCTATCGTGGAGTCCGGCACCATCACCGGCGTGGAGGAGCTGAGCAACTATTGCCGCGATAAGCTGTTTGCAACCATGAACGAGCTGCGTATCTATGTGGACGAGATGGAGACCATCACCAGCGCGGAGTATTGGCCCTATCCTTCCTACGGTGAAATGCTGTTCAGCGTGCGGTAAGTAATATAAGTAATACCTGATGCGGTGGGTCCTTTGTCCTGCGGAACGCAGGACGAGGGGCCGGCCGTTTTTGAATTTTGCATTGACAGCAAAGGAATTTAGGGGTATCCTAACTATACAAACAATTCACGATGGAACTGGAGGTAATCCCCATGCTCACCATCCCGGAGGGCTATAAAACCGTCCTCGACGTATATGATACACAGCGCTGTATTGAATTTATCAAATCCCGCTTCCAGAAGAACCTGGGGGCGGCGCTCAACCTGAAGCGGGTATCCGCGCCGCTGTTCGTCCGGGCCGATACCGGCCTGAACGATAACCTGAACGGCGTGGAGCGCCCGGTGTCCTTTGAAGTCCCGGCTACAGGCGCGGGAGAATATCAGATCGTGCAGTCCCTGGCAAAATGGAAGCGCTGGGCCCTGCGGGAGTATGATTTCCGGGTGGGCAACGGTCTTTATACGGACATGAACGCCATCCGCCGGGACGAACCGGTGCTGGATAATCTCCACTCCGTCTATGTGGACCAGTGGGACTGGGAAAAGATCATATCTCCGGAAGACCGGACTATGGAGTACCTTCAGGACACAGTAGAACGCATTGTCAGTGCGATCGTCATGACCAGTGAGGAGGTCCACTGGGAGTTTCCGCAGATCAAGACCGTCCTGACCAAAAAGGTGGCCTTCATCACTACCCAGGCGCTGGAGGATATGTATCCCGATCTGACGCCCGCGGAGCGGGAGAATGAATACACCAAAAACCATGAGACGGTGTTTTTGATGAAGATCGGCAAAAAGCTCCACTCCGGCACCGTCCATGACGGCCGCGCTCCGGACTATGACGATTGGGAGCTGAACGGTGATATCCTTATCCGCAACCATGTGCTTGACCGGGCCTTTGAGATATCCTCTATGGGTATCCGCGTGGACCCGGAGACCCTGGACCGCCAGCTCACCATTGCCGGATGTGATGACCGGCGTGAGCTTCCCTTCCACAAGGCGCTTTTGGCCGGAGAGCTGCCCCAGACCATAGGCGGCGGCATCGGCCAATCCCGCTTGTGCATGCTGCTCATGGGCTGCGCACATATCGGCGAGGTGCAGTCCGGCGTGTGGGATGATGTGACCAGAGCGGCCTGCCGCGCTGCGGGCATCCGGCTGCTGTAAGTGTCAGACAGTGTAATTCAGTATAATTGAACCACCAAAGGCCCGCGTCAGGCGTGATCGTCCGGCGCGGGCCTTTTTATAAGGAGCTATGCGGCGTTCAGCAGGTGGGGGTGAATTTCTGCCTGACCTGCTGAATGTCCTGTTGGGGCGCGTTGCTGGTCTGATACCAGCCCTTGGCGGTCATCTGCTTATAGATGTTGTCCTGGATGGACAGCGCGTCGTCAAAGGCGCTGGAAAATGTCTGGTGGACATTATTGGTGCTGGACTCGATGGCGCCGTGCATATACAGGTCGATGACGCCCTTGGTGGTCAGCAGCAGATTTTCCATGATACATTTGTCGTCCATTGCGTTTCTCCTTTATACGAGCTTATAGAAGTTTTGATAGGTCTGGCGGTGGCGATCGGCCATTTGCTGGACCTGGAGCTTCAGGCTTGTGTCCTGAAGACTGTTGGCGGCGTTCTGGCACTGCGTAACCAGAAATTGTGCGTGAGACAGCGCGTCATCCACATAGAGAAGTTCTTTGGTCGTCATTTTTAAATCACCTCATAGCAAGTATCTCCCAAAATGGGAAAATGTATGCTACAATATATCCAATAACTTCATCTTCGCGGCGTTGCCGCCATTTTTATTGAGCGAGGCAAACCAATGATTATTGATTTTCATACCCATATCTTTCCCGAGAAGCTTGCCGCCAAGACCCTTCCTTGGATAAAAAGCTTTACCGGCATACAATACCAGGTGAAGGGGACAGGGGAGGACCTGCGCCGCTCTATGGATGAGAGCGGGGTAGACCTATGCGTCACTATGCCCATTGTAACCCGTGCCGGCACTATGCGGAAGATAAACGATTACGCGGCGGAGCAGGCAAAAAAGTGGGGCTTTATCTCCTTCGGCAGTGTCCATCCCGACGAGCCGGACTGGCGGAGTGAGCTGCGTCGGTTCCGGGAGTTGGGCCTGTGCGGGCTTAAGATTCACAATGACTACCAGAAATTTTACTTTGATTCCAGAGAGTGCCGCCAAATTATTGAGGCAGCCTTTGAAGAAGGACTGCCTGTGCTGGTGCATCCTGGCATCGACCCGGTGAGCCCGGATGTGCATTACTGTACCTCCAAAATGCTGCGGGATGCTATGCCGCTCCTCCGCCAGGGGACATTTATCGCCGCCCATTTGGGTGGGCATATGCGCCTGGAGGAGGCTATGGAGTATGTGATCGGAACGGATATTTATCTGGATGTGAGCATGGCGCATATCTATTACCCCCTGGAGGCGTGTAGGAAGGCGATCCTGGCCCATGACCCGGATAAAATACTGTTCGGCACAGATTCCCCCTGGGACAGCCACGCAGGGGCCATGCAGGCCATCCGGGATATGGACCTTGGGGTGGAGCTGACAGAAAAAATAATGGGCGGCAACGCTATGCGTCTGCTGGGTCTGTCCTGAGAAAAAATGAGAAAAATTTCTGTAAACTTAATAAAAATTAATGAGAAAGGGCTTGTTGAATCGGACAGGAAAGTATATAATAGCACGGGAAAATCCTTTAGCTTTTGTTGACAGAAAAATCAGAATACCTTATGAGGTGCTATGAAGTGAAGACATCCCGTTATGAAGTTTTTTTAAAGATCGTAGAGACCCAAAGCCTGACCCGGACGGCAGCCTATTTCGGCTGCACCCAGTCAGCGGTCAGCCAGCTTGTCCGCGCCATGGAGACAGATCTGGGTGTGGCGCTGCTGGACCGCAGCAAGGGCGGCGTCCGCCTGACAGCGGAGGGGGAGTATCTGCTGCCCAGTATGCGCCAGATCGTCAACGGCGAACGGAGCGTATTTGAAAAATCCCTGGAGCTGCAAAATATGAACGCCGGCCTTATCCGTATCGGTATTTTCACGAGCCTGTCCTGTCAGTGGCTGCCTCCCCATCTGAAGCGTTTTCGCGCCACCTACCCGAACATAGATTTTGAGCTGCTCCAGGGGGACATGGTGCAGATTTGCGATTGGCTCCGGAATGGCATGGTGGACATCGGGTTCATGACCAAGCCGGAATCGGAGGAATTTATATTCCGGGAGCTGCTGGAGGACAGAATGAATATCGTCCTGCCGGTGGAGCATCCGCTGGCCGGGGGAGAGGTCCATCTGGAGGACCTGAAAGATGAGACCTTCGTTCTCCTGGAATCCGGATACAGCCAGATAACGGATAAGATGCTCCAGGATGCGGGCGTCCGCCCGAAGCGGCAATACACGGTGAAGGACGACTATACCGTCATGTCCATGGTGGAGAGCGGGCTGGGCGTAAGCCTGCTGCCGGAGCTGATGCTCCAGCGCACGCCCTATAAGCTCTATATCCAGCCCTCCGAACCTGCCTATTACCGGCGGCTGGGCGTTTCCTGGCTGCGGAAGGAGCAGAATTCTGTGGCGGTAAACAAATTCGTGCAGAGTCTGCTGGAATACATGGGCCTGGAAAAAAGCGAGACATAAACCCAGGGAGGCGTCCAAAAAGGGGACGCCTCCTTTATTTTTCACCCTGTAAAAAACTTGAAAAAAAGCTGATGATTTTGTGAAGAATCTCTTGACAAAACGGAGCTTTGATGCTAGAATATCCCTTGCTGTGGCGGCGTAGCTCAGTTGGCTAGAGCACGCGGTTCATACCCGCGGTGTCACCGGTTCGAATCCAGTCGCCGCTACCAAATGGGGAGCTTGACTCCCCTAATGTGGAGGCTTAGCTCAGCAGGTTAGAGCGCATGCTTCACACGCATGAGGTCGCGCGTTCGAGTCGCGCAGTCTCCACCACCTTTTGGCCCGTTGGTCAAGTGGTTAAGACACCGCCCTTTCACGGCGGTAACATGGGTTCGAATCCCGTACGGGTCACCATTCCATGATAATCCGAACTACATTATCCAAGTTGGTAATGGGTTCGGTTTTTTTATTTCCATTGAAAGTGTACTTTCATAATATCCAAGCGCTTGCGGCACAAGTGAAGCGGTCAGCAACGAAAAATTGCTGACCGCTGTGCGTATAAGATTCTATTAGGTGTCTTCTGCTGTCTCTGCTGCCTGCGCCGCTTTCCATTCGGAAAACTCACGCTGTCCTTCTTCCGTATTGAAAAAGGCCTGAATTTCTGGGAGCAGGATGCGGGCCAGAGCTTCTACTTCGTGGTAGGGGATACCAGTGCCGTAATCGTTGGGCTTCTTCTGCGCCATGAAATCCCCTCCTTAGAAATCATTGTCATCAAACCAGAAAGCTTGAAACAATGTGCCATCGTTGAGCAAAAACCGTCCTCTGGCATCCTTGGGGATCACATCGGCGGCGTCCGTGCTATCCAAAATAATCTGGCTCAAGACGTTGTCTGCCCGTCCACAAGCCTTGGTATCCATATTGTTTTTGATCTGGCCAGGCAGAATGTTGGCATCCGGGCGCTGTGTGGCAAGGATAAGGTGGATCCCAAAGGCCCTGCCCTGACGGGCAATAGTGGACAAGCGGCTCTCGATTTTCTCAATGAGTAGTTTCTGATCCTTGCTTCGACCCGACCTATCCAGAACCTCCGCGATCTCATCACAGGCGATGATAATTCTGCGCAAATCCTGCGAGCAGCGCTTGTTATACACATCGATGTTGGGGCAATCTGCCTGACTGAGCAGGCGCTTACGGCGTTCCAGCTCATCCACAAGAGTGTCTAATATCTCCAGCAGTGATTCTTCATCAAAAACGAGCGTACATTTTTCATGCCAAGTCCGGGGAAAATCCACCCCACCTTTAAGATCGGCGATATAGACATCCGCGCCTTTTTTGATAGCCTGCATCAGCAGATTCTTTAATAACACACTTTTTCCTGATCCGGTGGAACCGCCCAGCAGAATATGCGGCACTGTTGAGATGTCCACGGCCGCAGGCCCCAAAAGGCCCACGCCCATAACAAGCTCAAAGTTTCGGGGCGACAGGTACAAGTCATCCCATGCGACGAAATCGGGGAGATCCTGCTCTGCCGGAACGGCATGGACGCAGATACTATGGCGCCCCTTGCCCCAGGTGATTTTACTGATCAAAATACCTAGCGCAGTTTCGATGGCAGCTTGTTGGTCTTCCCACTTGTCCATGGGGATGCCCAGGGGGGCATATTCCCAGACCGTTAGTCGAGGATTCTCCTTATCCGGCCTTTTAGATAAAAGTATGGGTGCTTCTCCGGCATGATTTGTTAGTCCAGCCTGTTGAAGTCCCTCTCGTGTTTTGCGCGCTCCCTGCGGCGACCCAAGCAGCACCAACAGCGCGACCATGCCGCCAACACCCCAGATGATGATGGCAAGGCCTGTCAGATCCGTCAGCATAGGCAGGAGCATCTCGTTCTTTGCCAAGCCAAAAACCTGCACGCGGTAGATATAGATCAGGATAGCCGCCAGCAGATAGGCTACCATGCCTGCGGCCTTTGCCGGAGAGCGGAACAAGGCCACCAGTCCGGCACGGATACGCCAGACAAATGTAGTCAGGCGGGTGCGGCGCTCAATGTTGTTACGATTTGTATGTGTCATGTTT
>JAJQBY010000098.1 GCA_021203045.1 Oscillospiraceae bacterium
TCGCGGGGGCGCACACGACCGCCTATGGTGGTGTTGCTTATACCGTTCAGACACTGTCTGCGGGGGGAAGTGGCGGCAGCGTGACGCTCCTGTCCGCTTCCGGCGGGGATACCTCCGCCAGCGGCGAGCTTGAGGTGGACGGTGTGTGGCTGATGGGTCTGCTGTCGGCGGACACTGTCAACACCGTGGGACCGATGACCTTTGTGGCCCTGCCGCTGCTGGTGCTGCTGGCGGCCCTGGGAGGCTGGTTCATGGCGAAAAAGGCCCTGGACCCGATTCGGGAGATAGACGCCTCCGCCCGGGAGATATCCGGCGGCGAGGACCTGTCCCGCCGCATCGACGTGGGCCGGGGACAGGATGAGATACACAAGCTGGCGGGCACCATCAACGGGATGCTGGACAGGCTGGAGCGCTCCTTCCAGGCGGAGCGGCAGTTTACCAGCGACGCCTCCCATGAGCTTCGGACGCCTACGGCGGTCATATTGGCGGAATGCGAGCTGGCGGAGAAGACGGCGGAGGAGAAGGAGGATTTTCTGCAGAGCCTCTCCGTCATCGAGCGGCAGGGGCGGAAGATGTCCGCCCTGATCGGCACGCTGCTGGCCTATACCCGCCGGGAGCAGGGGACGGAAAAGCTCCAGATCGAGCGGATAGACCTGTCTGAGCTGACGGAGGCTATCTGCCAGGAGCAGCCCCGGGTGAACCGGCAGGATATCACGCTCAGGGCGCATATACAGCCGGGCGTATTTGTGCGGGCGGATTCGGGGCTTATCATGAGCCTTATCCAGAACCTGGTCACCAACGCCTACAAATACGGCCGGGCCGGAGGCCATATCTGGGTCACGCTGTCAGCGGCGGAGGGGATGGCCTTCCTCTCCGTGAAGGACGACGGCATCGGCATTTCCAGAGAGGATCAGGCCAGGGTCTGGAACCGCTTCTATCAGGCGGACCCATCCCGGGAAAATCAGGACGGCAGTCTGGGCCTGGGTCTTTCCATGGCGCAGCAGATCGCCCGTCTCCATGGAGGCCGCATCGAGCTGACAAGCCAGGAGGGGCGGGGCAGCGAGTTTGTGTTCTCCATGCCTCTTGATGTCCTGTGAGGCGCATCGGCGAGGATTTTTCAGTTTCGGGACGAAAAGCTTCTGGAAAAGAAATAAAACTTAATCTGGATTTCATTTTTCTTCATTTTAGCTTCATTCACGAGGGGTAACATGGTATCACAACGGAGGTGACGGCCATGTGTCTCTCAAACAGAGCTAAAAAATGGTTAGAACGTGTTGTGATACTGGTATTGTCCACCGCCATCGTATTTGGCGGCTACAGCATTCCGCGCCTCGGCGGAGGAGGGGGAAGAATCCTCTGCCGTGGCGGCGGTGAAGGCCATAGCCCTGAGTTCATCGGACAGCTCCGATGTGCTGCTGGCGGACAGCCTGACCTTCGGGGCTACCACGCTGGTGTCTCTGTATGACGTAAGCTCCATTAACAGCCGTTCGCGGGATATGGAGCTGACCCTGGAATCGGAGACGCAGGAGGAGACGGAGGACGGCACGCTTGTGACCCGTACCCTCACGTTGGACGATATCCCGCTGGTGGAGGTATTTATAGACGACGGAGAGGAAAAGCCCCTGCTGCTGTTTCTCCACGGCATCGGGCTGGATAAGGAGAGCGTCCTGCCCTATCTGGAGGATTACGCCGCGGCCGGCTATCACGCCGTTTCCATGGACGCTTACGGCCAGGGAGAACGCTCGGAGGAGGGCATCCTCTATGACGACTGGGCCAGCGTGCTGGTTACAGTCGGCGATATCGACCAGGTGGTGGAATTTTACGGCATCGTGCCGGATGTTTCCACAGAGGACTTTGTCCTGGGGGGATTTTCCATGGGCGGTATCGAGACCTGGGTCTATGCGGAGCTTGGCTCCTATACCCCGGCGGCGCTTCTGCCGATCTCCGGCATATGCGAGACAGACGCATGGAATGAGGGACGGCTGGAAACGTCTGCCATTGCCTGGCTGACGGAGCTGCGGAGTGATGTCAAGGTGGTGTATCAGCTCCAGGCGGATGGATACACCCAGGTGAAATACGCTACCATCTCGGGCCTGGATGTGACGGAAAATCTGGGGTCCTTTACGGATATCCCCATTTTTATGGCCATCGGCACAGAGGACTATTATTTCAGCAGCGATGGCTCCCAGACCGTTATAGAGGCCATCCGGGAGGCCGGTAATGAAAACGCTGTCATCAGCGTGTATGAAGGCGTGCCCCATACCGTCACGCCGGAAATGGTGGCGGACAGCATAGCCTTTCTACAGGAGGT
The DNA here is from genome assembly GCA_021203045.1 of Oscillospiraceae bacterium. Classification (GTDB taxonomy): domain Bacteria; phylum Bacillota; class Clostridia; order Oscillospirales; family Oscillospiraceae; genus CAJOIG01. The sequence goes on from JAJQBY010000098.1 coordinate 2,312, forward strand.
ACTGGGGGATATATGACAGAAACAGATCCGGGCCCTGCAGGGGGCGATCTTCAGCCTGAAGGCGCAAATCGTTTATAAGCTGCAGGACCTGGCATATCAGACGGAGGAGCTCACTGCCTTCCGCAAGGCGTTGGTGGAGGATATGGTGCGCAAGGTGCAGGAGCTGAACCGGGAGAGCTTTGCCGTTCGGCAGCACCTGAAATATGTGGAGCTGTACGCCGAACCGGACAATTATGCGGCGCTCACCTATGAGGACACGCTGCGCATCCGGGACGAGCTGGCCCCGCTGGTCACGCCGGATGAGGACGACCCTAAGGCTATGCGCTTCGATGCGCTGATGTATGGCATCGAGCTTGCCTATCTGGTGGGGAAAAAGTATACCCGCGCCAGGAGCGACCTGATGAAAAAGGTCTCCGGCATCGCCGGCGTTGCCAACATCCCTGAGATCAAAGCCCAGTCCGATCTGATCGACAAAATTTTGCATACAGATTACCTGGACAATGTGGGCATCAACGAGTTTGAACACATCCGGGAAAACCTCCGCAACCTTATTAAATACATCCCTGTCAGCGCGGTTCAATATACTACGAACTTTGACGATGAGATTCTGTCCATGGATTGGAATGAATCAGAGCTGGAAAATGACGACCTGAAAAACTATAAGGCGAAGGCGGAGTTCTATGTGCGGCAGCATCAGGATGAGACGGTGATCGCCAAGCTCAGGGGCAATGTGCCGCTGAATCAGGGGGATGTGGAAGCGCTGGAGAAGATTTTGTGGAGCGAGGTGGGCAGCAGAGAGGACTACGAGGCGGAGATCGGGGCAAAGCCTTTGGGGGAATTCGTCCGCGAGATCGTGGGACTTGATATGAAGGCCGCCAAGGAGGCGTTCGCGGCCTATATGGACGGAGCTTCCCTGGACAGCTGGCAGATCTACTTTGCGAATCAAATTGTGGAGTATATCGTACATAATGGCCTGATAAAGGACCTCTCCGTCCTGCAGGAGGCGCCGTTTACGGATAAGGGCAGCATCGTTGCGATATTCACCGATCTGACCGTCTGGGCGGGCACCCGCAAGGTCATAGAAGGAATCAATGCAAACGCTGTGGCGTGAGGCGGCTCAGATTGGCAGATAAGAGTGATTTGTTTATTGATTATCGCGCGATAATGCGACCAGCAACAGGCGGCTGGCTGTCCCTTGACAGGACGGTCAGCCGTTTCAGCCTGTCAAAGAAAGCACTGGTAAGTAAGGCAAGAACAGATGCAAGAGGGTGAATTTGAGCTTGACCCATCGGGCGACGGCGGTCAAGCCTCGGTGATGTGTGTATCGCAGGGCGTGCTTTTCTTTTGCATCTGCGAATACGCGTTCTATCGGCTCTTTTCTCTGCGCGTAAATTTCTTTTCCACGCTCTGTCTTGCGGAGCTGCTCTACTATATCCAGGTATTCCTGCCAGATATGGCTGTGGAAAACTTTTCGTCCTTTTTCGCTAGCTTCGCATTTGTCTTTGTAAGGACATCCCCTGCAACTGGCAGACCTGCTTCGGTAGGTGCGCTTTCCGTCCCGATCTGTGGTGGTATGCCGAAGAACACCTCCCTGGGGACAGATGTATGTGTCATTTGCCGGGTCATAGGTATACTGCCAGGGTTTATACTGCTCTTTTTGTTGGTTGAGGCCTTAATGTGCGTCCCGTCGATGAAGATAACGCCGGGGTCTACCATCCTGAGGTTCAGGGCCTTATTGAGTATGTGCACAAAGATCTCCGTCGCCAGTTCCGGAGGAAAGCGCTTGCAAAAGCCCGGGAGGCATTGTATAATTTCATAAGAACACGGGACAGATTGTTCTGTGGTTGATATAGACGCGGACGCTGCGGATGCCGATGCGCAGCGGGAACGAAATGGGGGAGTGTATCCAATGGCGGCAGCGGGAAAACACTTGCAGAAGCCATCGCACAGGGGCCTGAGCAAAGGAGGACTGCTGACCCTTGTCCTTGTGGGCATAACGCTGATCGCGGTGGGCGTCAGCGCCTGGGCGATATTCCTTCGGGACGGCGGTTCGGAAAGCGCCGCTCTTACCCCTGATTATGCGCCCCAGGAGGCGGAGGAAAATGCCGAATCCATGGGAGATGAAGGCGATGAAAAGCTGGAAGCCTCTGAGGGCGGCGGCTCGGTCAGTCTGACCTATTCCACCGATGTGACGGTGACCCTTTCGGACGAGACAGCCTCCTTGTATTTTGGAAATCCCGCCAGATCCACGCAGAATGTGGTGCTGCAGCTGGTGATCCAGGATGAGGTGGTCATCCAGTCGGGACTGATCGCCCCGGGCAGCCAGGTGTCCACACTGGCTCTGCTGGACGATGCGGCGAACATGCTCGCCTCCGGCGGCTACGATGGACAGTTCGTGGTGCTGTACTATGACCCGGATACCGGAGAGCGGGCGGTCGTTACCACGGAGATACCGGTGACCGTCACGGTAACGGAATGATTTTTATATACGGAAAAACAAACGCTGCCAGGCCCCTGATTTTGGGCCTGGCGGCGTTGTCGTCTCCGGAACAGGCGCCGGGGTAGACTTGTTTTCCTATTAATGGAGAAAAATCAAAAAAAGGGGTTGACAGGGGGAATTGTCTGTGGTATATTACATATCAATCCGATAGGATTAATAAGCTTTCCAAAAGGAGACAGTGTGATGTCGGGCTGCATTATGTCAATGATGATGTGTGGGTGCATGGATATGTCCATGAGGATGCACCGCGCCCGGCGCCTGCTCTGCCTGCCTGAAAGGAAATGATCAGTCTGATCTGTGCCGCAAGCACAGAGCTTGGGGTTTGGCAGCGGTGAGCGCGGTAGCGCCTGCCGCTGCTTTTTGCTTTGTATGCTTTGACAGATGGGAGGATGAAGCGTGATCGAACTGGAGCATATCGTAAAGGATTTTGGAACGGGGGAGAAGCAGGTGCATGCGGTGCAGGATGTATCCCTGTCCATCGGTCAGGAGGAGATATTCGGGATCATCGGCTTTTCCGGAGCGGGGAAATCCACCCTTGTGCGGTGTATCAATCTGCTGGAACGGCCTACCGGCGGCAGGGTGACGGTGGACGGCCAGAATATGACCGCTCTGTCTCCCAGAGAGCTGCGGCAGGCGAGAAAGCGGATCGGCATGATCTTTCAGCATTTCAATCTGATGCCCTCCCACACGGTAGCGGACAATGTGGCCTATCCCCTGCGGGGCAGCGGCCTGACGAGAGGCCAGATAAGGGAGAAGGTCTCGCGCCTGCTGGCGCTGGTGGACATTGAGGATAAGGCAGGCGCCTATCCGCGGCAGCTCTCCGGCGGGCAGAAGCAGCGGGTGGCTATCGCCCGGGCCCTGGCGAACGACCCGAAGGTGCTTTTGTGTGACGAGGCTACCTCCGCCCTGGACCCCCAGACCACAAAGGATGTGCTGCATCTCATACGAAAGCTGAATGAGGAGCTTGGCATTACAGTAGTGGTCATCACTCATGAGATGGCGGTGGTCAAGGAGATATGCCATCGGGTGGCGGTCATGGAGCAGGGACGACTCATCGAGAGCGGAGATGTGTTCTCCATTTTTGCCGACCCGAAGGAGGAGCTGACCCGCAGCTTCATTCAGACCACCTCCAATCTGCAGAAGATAAACGAGCTGATTGCGGAAAAAGCACAGATCACTCAGCTGCAGCCGGGTCAGCTGATCGTGCGGCTGTCCTATATACAGCGAAACACCTCAGAGCCGCTCATTTCCGTAGCCTCCCGGAAATTCAATGTGGATTTCAACATTATCTTTGCGGATGTGGAGATTATCCAGAACGCCCCTATCGGCGGCACCGTGGCCATCCTGAGCGGCCGGCGGGAGGATATCACAGCCGCGGTGGAATATTTGATAGAAAAAGACGTGGAAGTGGAGGTCATCAGAGATGCAAGAGTTTCTGTATAATATCATGCCGAATGTTATCGACAAGCTGGACGATTTTGTGGAGGCCATAGGGGATACGCTCCTCATGGTGGCCTGGTCCGGAGCCATTTCCTTTGTGCTGGGGATGATATTCGGTATCCTGCTCATCGTCACCCGCCCCGGCGGCATTATGCAGAACCGGGTGGTATATCAGGTGCTGGATAAGCTGATAAATTTCTTCCGCTCTATTCCCTTTATCATCCTGCTGACGGCGGTTATGCCCCTTTCTCGTCTCATCATGGGCACAGCCATCTACGTCCGGGGGCTATCGTGCCCCTGGTATTCGGAACGGTGCCCTTTTTCTCCCGTCAGATCGAGAGCGCCCTGGCGGAGACAGATCCCGGACTGGTGGAGGCGGCTCTGTCCATGGGCTCCAGCCCTGTCGAGATCATCTTCCGGGTATATTTGAGGGAGAGCGTTTCCGCCATCGCCCGGGGCACTACCATCACCGCCATCAGCCTGCTGGGCCTGACCGCCATGGCCGGTGCAGTGGGAGCCGGCGGCTTGGGAGACTTTGCTATCCGCTACGGGCACGACAGGAATATGACGGACGTGACCTATGTGACGGTGGTGGTGCTGGTCATCATGGTGGCCGTTATCCAGTTGATCGGCAACCTTGTGATAAAGAAAAACAGTCATTGAAGGAGGAATACTGTATGAACACTGTAAAAAAGCATTGCCGGGCGGTATTCCGAATGTGTCCCCTGGCGGGACTGTGATTATTGATATATAACTTTTTATTCCGATACATACAGGAGACAGAATATGGATATTCAAAAACGTAAGGTCGTCATTATCGGCGCGGGACACGTTGGTTCCCACGGAGGCTATGCGCTTATGACCCAGGGGCTGGCGGAGGAGATCGTATATATCGACTGCGACAGGCAAAAGGCCGTTTCCCAGGCGCTGGACCTTTCAGACGCCTGTACCTATCTGCCCTATCACGTCACCGTACGGGCGGGAGATTACAGCGATGCAGCCGATGCTCAAATTATCATTGTAGCTGCCGGGCCGTTGCCGGTCCCCGGGAAGCAGACCAGGATGGACACCCTGGCGCAGACCGTCCGGGTCATGAAGGAGGTGGTGGAGGGTATCCGCACCTCCGGCTTTGACGGCATCATTGTCAGCATATCCAACCCTGCGGACGTGATTGCCCACTACCTGCAATATAAGCTGGATTGGGAGCCGTCCCGCATTTTCTCTACCAGCACCACTCTGGATTCTGCCCGTATACGGCGGGCCCTGGCGGGGCACATCGGCATCGACCAGCACTCCATCACGGCCTATGCTCTGGGAGAGCATGGGGAGAGCCAGATGGTGCCGTGGTCCGCTGTGACCATCGGCGGCAAGCCTCTATCTGAGTTGAGAGAGGAATACCCTGATACCTATGGGGCTCTGGATCTGGATGCGATCGCGGCCCAGGGCCGGGCTACGGGCTGGGACATCATGGCGGGGAAAAACTGCACTGAGTTTGGCATCGGCATTGCCATCGCGGAGGTGGTCCGGGCCGTGTTCGGAGACGAGAACCGCATCCTTCCCGTGTCGGTCCTGCTGCAGGGCCAATACGGGCAGACCGGCGTATATGCCAGCGTACCGGCAGTTCTGAACAGCCATGGCGTGCGGAAGGTCATCGAGCTGAAGCTCACTGCGGAGGAGCAGGCACAGTTTGCCGCCTCCTGCCGGACGATGGACGACAATTTCCGGCTGGCGCTGACACTTTAAAAGCAAAATTTATAAAATTACAGATCATAATACAATTTTTGGAGGTATTGAAATGAAACGGAAAAATATATTGGCTCTTTTGCTTGTTGTACTGACATTGTGCTTTGCTATAACCGGCTGCTCCGGCAGCTCCAGTAGCGATTCGGCTGAAACCGAAACGGAGACCGAGACTGTTGCTGAAGCCGCGGCGGAGGAGGCTGAAGAGGCGGAAGAAGAGACCGATGAGCCTGTGACCGTCCGACTGGGTGTGGTTGGCAGCATCTATGAGGACCTGTGGGAGCCGGCCAGGGAGGCGCTGGCCCAGGAGGGCATCGAGCTGGAGATCGTGCAGTTTAGCGACTATGTTACGCCCAACAATGCTCTGGCGGCCGGAGAGATCGACCTGAACGCCTTCCAACACTAGATCTATCTGGAATCGGAGATCGAGAGCTATGGCTATGAGATCTCCATCATCGGCAACACCTTTATCATTCCCCTGAACATATATTCCAATAAGGTCAGCTCTGTAGACGAACTGCAGGACGGCGATGTGGTGGCCATACCGAATGATGTCACCAACGGCGGCCGCGCCCTGAAGGTGCTGGAAGCTGCCGGCCTTATTACCATCAGCGAGGAGGCGGGCTTCAATCCCACAGTGGACGATATCGTGAGCTATAACGTGGCTATCCAGATTGAGGAGCTGGCCGCCAACACACTCCCGTCCGTTCTGGATGATGTGACTGCGGCTGTTGTCAACGGCAACTATGCCCTGGACTTCGGCCTGAAGACGGAGGAGGCCATCTATCAGGATACGGTGCTGGACCAGGTGGAGTATTGGAACCTGATCGCCGCCCGCACTGCCGACCTGGAGGACCCCGAGCTGGTGGAGATTTATGCCAAGGTTGTGGCTGCTTTCCAGTCTGAGGAGACAGAGGCGGTGTTCAACGACGACTTCAACGGCTATTTCATCGCCGTGGGCTGGGACGACGACCTGCTGGCGGATTATCAGTAAGATTGTGGGATGGTATCGGGGCGGATGCTTCGATACCATCCTGCAATATGACGGTTTGAGAAAGATCGGGAGGAAATTTGATGGAGAATTTCACATCACGGGAAAATTGTGCTACAATAGGGAAAATACCGCTCCCTGACCGGGCGGTGCTGGAGAGAATCATCCCGGACCCGTCCAGGCTGATATTTGAAAATATCGACCCCAAATATCTCAGTGACAAGCTGGGCCGTCTTCAGGGCGCGGCCCAGGCTGTGGCCTTCCCGCTGTCCACGGCAGAGGTCAGCGCTCTGTTGGGTTATGCGCATGAATATGGGATATCCGTTACCCCGCGCGGAGCGGGGACGAATCTGGTGGGCTCCACAGTGCCGGTGCGGGGCGGCATCATCCTTGATATGTCCCGTATGAACCGGGTCCTGGAGCTGGATGAGGACACCATGACCGTGACAGTGGAGCCGGGCATCCTGCTGCAGGATCTTCAGGCGTTTGTCGAGGACAGGGGGCTGTTCTATCCCCCGGACCCGGGGGAGAAGGCATCCACCCTGGGCGGGAATATCAGCACCAACGCCGGGGGTATGCGAGCTGTGAAATACGGCGTCACCCGCGACTATGTCCGGGGCCTGGAGATTGTCATGGCGGACGGGACGGTCCTGACCGTGGGCGGCAAAAATGTAAAGGATGCTACGGGCCTGAGCCTGAAAAACCTGATCGTTGGCGCAGAGGGAACACTGGCCGTCGTTACCAAATGCATCCTGCGGCTGATTCCCAAGCCGGAGGCCTCGGTCAGCGTGCTGGTGCCCTATCCCGATTTGAAAACCGGCATTGGCAGCGTGCTATCCATTCTGCGGGCGAATGCAAACCCCACGGCGGTGGAGTTCATGGAGCGGAAGGTGGTGGCTCTGGGAGAGCGCTTCCTGGACATACAATATCCACGGCCGGATGCAGGCTCCTATATCCTCCTGACCTTCGACGGAAGAAAAGCCGAGGTGGAGGCCAATGTAGAGCGGGTGCGCTCTCTGGCGCTGGCTCAGGGCGCTCTGGAGTATACCATCCTGTCCGACCCCCGGCAGGCGGCGGATATCTGGAAGGTGCGTGGGGCGCTGGTGAATGCGGTGGAGGCTGTTTCCGAGCAGGAGCCGGTGGATATCGTGGTGCCAATCAGCAAAACGGAGGAGTATATCCGTTACATCAACGATCTGGAGCGGGATTCCGGGATGCAGATGGTGGCCTTCGGACACGCCGGGGACGGCAACGTCCATCTCTGTGTGGTGCGGGGAGACCGTACCTCGGAGGAGTGGCATACCCAGCTCCGGGCCAATATGGAAAAGGCATATGCCAGGGCCTATCAGCTGGGCGGCGTCACCTCCGGGGAGCATGGCGTCGGCCTGTCCAAGAGGCATTATTTCCTGCGGGAGACGGCGCCGGCGAATGTGGCTGTCATGAACCGTATCAAGGACGCCCTGGACCCAAAGCACATTCTGAATGACCAGAAATCCTATATCATAACAGGAGAGAAATAGTATGCAGAAGCTATCCCGGCGCACGTCGGAGTTTACCGACTCGGTCATCCGGCGGATGACGCGCATATCCAATCAATACGGAGCGGTGAATCTGTCCCAGGGGTTTCCGGATTTTGACCCGCCGAAGCCCATTCTGGACCGCCTGGCGGAGGTGAGCCGGGAGGACTTTCACCAGTATTCCATCACCTGGGGAGCGCAGAATCTGCGGGAGGCCCTGGCGGAAAAGCAGTCCCGCTTTATGGGACTGCCCATCGACCCTAACGAGAATATCGTCGTGACCTGCGGCAGCACGGAGGCTATGATGGCCGCCATGATGACCGTAGCGAACCCCGGGGACAAGGTGGTCATCTTCTCCCCCTTCTATGAAAACTATGGGGCGGACACCATTCTGTCCGGGGCGGAGCCTATTTATGTGCCCCTGACGCCTCCGGACTTCAGCTTTGACTCAGAGGTGCTGGAGGACGCCTTCCGCCAGCGGCCAAAGGCGCTGGTGCTGTGTAACCCCTCTAACCCCAGCGGCAAGGTTTTCTCCTATCAGGAGCTGGAGTTCATCGCGTATCTCGCGGCGAAGTATGATGCCTATGTCATCACCGACGAGGTGTATGAGCATATCGTTTATGAGCCGTATGAGCACGTCTACTTTGCGTCCCTGCCGGGGATGTGGGAGTGCACTATTTCCTGCTCCAGCCTGTCCAAGACCTTTTCCATCACCGGCTGGCGGCTGGGCTATACCATCGCCCCGCCGGAGATCACCGACCGCATCAAAAAGGTGCATGATTTTCTGACCGTGGGCGCGGCCGCGCCGCTTCAGGAGGCGGTGATACCGGGGCTCAGATTCGGTCAGGAATACTACGACCGGCTCCGGCAGGATTACACCCACCGGCGGAATCTGTTCGTGGAGGGCCTGGAGCGTATCGGCCTGGGCTATACCGTCCCACAGGGAGCCTATTATATCCTGATGGATATCGGCGAGTTCGGCTATGACAGCGACCTGGAGTTCTGCGAGACCCTGGCCAGAGATGTGGGGGTAGGGGCGGTGCCCGGCTCCAGCTTTTTCCGGGAGCCGGTGAACCACCTGATTCGTCTCCACTTTGCCAAAAAGGACGAGACCCTGTATGAAGCCCTGAATCGGATGGAGAGCATTTATAAGAAGATAGAAAAAAGATAAGTTATAGGCGAAGAAGCCTCTGCGCGGACCTGCCCGGATACGGGCGCTGTCTGCGCAGAGGCTCCTTTGTTTATTTTGAGTTTACGGCTCCGGCGTATTATTCTTTCAGATATCGCTGAAGGCGATGGTCAGGCTGTCGATACCGAGAACCACCAGATAAAAGGCCATCACAAAGCCCACGGTGTTCACAGACAGAACGGGGTTAAAGAGCATAATAAAGCCCAGCACCAGGCCGATGATGTTCAGCACCATGGTCAGATAATAGTTGGCCGTGCCGGTCCGGATGCGGATGACGTCCAGGTGGGATAGCTTGGAGATGCAGTGGGCGATAAACCACAGGGGGAACATGATGGCGATAATCGTCGTTCCCGCGCCGGGATGCAGGACCAGCAGCAGGCCGGCTATGACCTGCAATATGCCTGTCACCAGGGACACGGCGGGGCCGAAGCCGGTGCGCCGTTCCATTTTAATATAAAAGGCAATGTCCGACACGCCGGTGACGGCGGCAATGACGCCGTACAGCACTACAGCGCCGGTAATAGTCTTGTTCGGGCGGAACAGTGTGAACAGGCCCAGCGCGATCAGCGCTATGCCCACGATAAGCTCAAGCCGGCCGAGGCCGGATCTTCTTCTCATTTCATATTCCTCCTGGTAAATGATGGCCAGCCGCTCCGGCAGCCGGGTCGTACTCTTTTTGTATATCATAGCAATTTCCACAGGAAAGAGAAACTATCAAAATCGGGATACTGTATGGACAGCAGGAATGAAGTGAAAAATATTTATACGCCGGTTGTGGTTTGTCTATACAAAGGGAAGAATATGGAAATGGCCGAGCCCGGCGGTATTTGGTATAACATAAAATGAAGAGCTATAAATACAGAAGGAGTACACAATATGAACGAAGTCAAGACGCCTAAGCGACCGTTATTGTTTTATTATTGCATCGTTATCCTGGTGCTGCTGCTGTTCAATGCCCTGATAGCCCCTTATCTCACGTCCGCCCAGGTGACGGAGGTGGATTACGGCACCTTTATGTCCATGACGGAGGCGCAGGAGATCGCTGAAGTGGAGATAACGGACAGCGAGATCGTGTTCTCCGATCAGGAGGGAAATCTCTACGAGACCGGCCTGGTGGCCAGTGACACCGGACTGGTGGAAAGGCTGTATGACTCCGGGGCCAGCTTCTCCAGCGAGATTGTGGAGGAGACGAGCCCCCTGCTGACCATTTTGCTCTATTGGGTGCTGCCGATCGTGCTGTTCATTGCCCTGGGGCAGTTTATGAGCAAAAAGCTGATGGACAGGGCCGGAGGCGCCAACTCCATGATGTTCGGTATGGGCAAGAGCAACGCCAAGGTCTATGTGAAATCCTCCGAGGGCATAAAATTCAGCGACGTGGCCGGGGAGGACGAGGCCAAGGAGAACCTGGCGGAGATCGTGGACTATCTCCATAACCCGGATAAATACAAGGAGATCGGCGCGTCCATGCCGAAGGGTATATTGCTGGTGGGTCCTCCGGGAACGGGTAAGACCATGCTGGCCAAGGCCGTGGCCGGCGAATCCAGCGTGCCCTTCTTCTCCATGTCCGGGTCGGAATTTGTGGAGATGTTCGTGGGCATGGGCGCATCCAAGGTGCGGGATCTGTTCAAGCAGGCCAAGGAAAAGGCTCCCTGCATTGTGTTCATCGATGAGATAGACGCCATCGGCAAAAAGCGGGACGGGAGCCTGGGCGGAAACGACGAGCGGGAGCAGACCCTGAATCAGCTCCTGACCGAGATGGACGGCTTTGAGGACAACAGCGGCGTCATCATCCTGGCCGCCACCAACCGGCCGGAGTCTCTTGACCCAGCGCTGACCCGTCCGGGGCGGTTCGATCGGCGGGTTCCGGTGGAACTGCCCGACCTGCAGGGGCGGGAGGATATTCTGAAGGTCCACGCCAAGAAGATCAAGCTGGCAGAGGACGTGGATTTCTCCAGAATCGCCCGTATGGCCTCCGGCGCCTCCGGCGCGGAGCTTGCGAACATCGTGAATGAAGCGGCGCTCCGTGCCGTGCGGGACGGGCGCGGTCTCGTGACCCAGGCGGATATGGAGGAGAGCATCGAGGTGGTCATTGCCGGATATCAGAAGAAAAACGCTATCCTTACCGACAAGGAGAAGCATATCGTGGCCTATCACGAAATCGGCCACGCCCTGGTGGCGGCCATGCAGACCAATTCCGCCCC
>JAJQBY010000066.1 GCA_021203045.1 Oscillospiraceae bacterium
TAATCAGAGAATACTGGTAATAGGGTCTGACTATCTCGTTGCGCTTGTTACTGCTTGCGGTTTCCATGAATGTTATATCTCAGTCTGACCGGTTGGTTATCTCGAAATTTTACGGTGCAAAGCCTGTTGCCTATTATAGCCTCGTCAGAAGCTTTGCTCTTTTACTGGTTGTTGTGACGGATGCCGTCAATCAGGCATGGCAGCCGTGGTTTCATGACAGCTATCACGCAGGCAAAGAGACCGAAATAAGAAAAAACACAAAGCTGCTTGTTATTCTCATGTGTTATATCGGATTGGCCTGTGTAGCGGTTGGTCCGGAAGCGGTTTACATTTTAGGAGGTGCAGAATATGCGCAGGCGGTATCATGCCTTCCGCCGATGGTTTTAGGAGTTGTATGTCAGTGTCTGTACACGAACTATATTAACATAGAACTGCATTTGAAGAAAACCCAATATGCTTCGTTCGGAACCGTTACGGCGGCGGCTCTGAATCTCATACTGAACCTGATTTTCGTTCCATTGTATGGATATACAGCAGCGGCATATACCACTTTCGCCAGCTATCTTGTTTTACTTGTCATGCATTTGATGATAACAAGAAGGATACTGAAGGTAAAGCTGTATAACGATAAATTTATTTTTGCCGCCATGTTCCTGACAACGGCGGCGGCCTTCGGTGTGTCATTGACTTATGAAAACCTGATCGTACGATATGGTGTGATTGCTGTTGGCTTTATCAGTTTCCTTTTCATATTCAGGCGGTATATCGGTTCTTTTACAAAAAAGAGAGTGAAGAAAGGTCTTCATGAATAAAGGCGGCGTGCATGGTTGAAACAAATAAAAGAATCGGCAGGGAACTGTTAAGTACCTTTACAGTTAGGAATTGAAATACTGCGGGGAGATAATGGTGATAAGTGTTATAGTTCCGTTTTATAATGCGGAAAATTACCTGACGGATATTTTAGATGATTTATTACGGCAGACATATTCGGATTTGGAAATCATACTGATCGATGATGGATCGTCTGATCAGAGCGGAAGGATTGCACAACGTTATCATGGCCTTGATGACAGAATACGCTATATCAGGATTGACCATCAGGGAGTATCCGCGGCAAGAAATATCGGGATAAAAAGGGCATCCGGAGCCTATATTCGATTTCTGGACGCAGATGACCGGATCGGACATGATTCTATGGAAAAAATGATTCGATCCATGGAATGCGATAAGGAAATTGACCTGGTCTGCGGGCGGTTTGACACCGATTGTGCAAACATAGTATATTTTGGCCCTTCAGATTTAGCAGGGAAAATTTCAGTCAGAGAGTTTATTGATGACTTTAGTTTTGCTCCGATGACATTTTATTACGGGGTAGTCTGGAATAAGCTGTATAAGAGGGATGTGATTATTCAAAATGATATATGGTTTGATGAGACCCTGGACTGGTGCGAAGATTATCTGTTCAACATCATGTATTATGAATTCAGCCGTGTTATCTTTTATCTGCAGGATGTTATCTACAGATATTGTGTACGCGAAAACAGTCTGAATTATAATTTGTCGGAGAGAATCGGAAATGAAAAGGTACATGATATTAATCAGTATCGTTATCAGAAAACGATTGATCTGATCGAAAAGACCGGCTGCGATTCCAAGACGTTCAGGGATACCTGGGCATATTTAGACCTTCTGGAGGATCTTGTGAGAGCCACAAGCGTTTTCTCGGACAGAAGTGTCCGGTTTCGTAAATGCACGGATATACGTCTGAGATTCTCTGCATTTAAAGAACTTTTAAGCTTGCAGGATAACAGAGATTTGCTGCAACGCAGATTCTGTGATGATTCAGACATTATGGTCAGGATCATATATAAGAAAATGAACAGAAAACAGTATCTCCTGTTGTTTTCCTTAATGATGATAAAGGATTATATGTCGGTTCACTGTATGTCGTTAAAAAGACTGTGGAGAAGGCGAAAAAGAAGAGGTGGAAATTTATGACGGATGACAGGGATGTTAATCCTGAAGAATCTGATAAAAATACGGTGTCCGTGATTGTCCCGGTATATAACGTAAAAGAATACTTAAAGCAATGCCTGGATTCAATCGCAGGTCAGACGTATGGAAACCTGGAAGTCCTGTTGATCGATGACGGCTCTACCGATGGTTCGGATCAAATCTGTGATGAATACTGTCGTTGCGACAGCCGGTTTCATGTAGTCAGACAGGAGAATGCCGGTCTCGGATGTGCCAGAAATAAGGGATTGGAGATCGCTACCGGGAAGTATATCTGTTTTGTGGATGCTGATGATTTTATTCATCCGGAATATATTTTTATTCTGCTTGATAATCTGATCATGGAACAGGCGGATCTTTCTGTTTGCAGTTATCGGAAGTTTCAAAGTGATTCATTGCAGGATGGTATGGGGATCGGGGAATATGACGAACCGCTGAATAAGGTTGAAATATTGCATAAGGAACACCTGATTCGGGATATATCCACAACCGGCGCCGGAAATAAAAGTGAAAGAATGGTAGTCGCCTGGAATAAGCTGATGAGCAGAGACTGGCTGGGTGATTTCCGGTTTGTGAATATGTTTCACGAGGATGAATTTATGATTAATGAATTTATTTTAAAATGTGAAAAAGCTGTATTTACATCGTCAGAGCTATATTACTACAGAAAGAGGAATCAAAGCATTATG
>JAJQBY010000051.1 GCA_021203045.1 Oscillospiraceae bacterium
CCCAATTATTGAAGGTTTGCACTTTCCTAAAGAGGCTTACAAACGCTCAATTATTGAGGGTTTGATCGACCTTGAATTAAAATCATAGTTTTATTAACATTTTCGCATAAAAAAGTATTGACATATGTGAAGAAATGAGATATACTATTTAGCGAATTTACAAATGCTCCCGCTCTTGTGCAATTTGAACAAAATTTAGTGTTGACAAGTGTGTAAAAATATGTTAGTATAAGGGTGCAATTCGGCGCAGTCAGGAGGTTAATGTCAGACCAGCGCCAATGATGAAGTAAAAAATATAGCAAATATTCCGTGTGTTATTAACCTTTTGTGTTTAGGTGTGGAATTAAGTTATAGTGATAGTGTTTTAGTTTTATGGGGAAGTATGCAAAGGGTAGTAACATACGGCTTATTAATAAGTATTGCCTTGCGTGTATTTGCGCAAGGTATTTTTTTCGTCAATTTTTTATTTTAAAAGGAGGTAATACAATGACCGATTATTTGACGATTAAACAGGCAATTACAGAAACAGAGGTGAATTACAAAACACTATACGATGCGTTCAGAGCGGGAAAGATACAGGGTTATAAAGACCACAATACAATATATCTTGACCGCGATAGCCTAGACCTTTTTGTTTCCAACAAAAAAATTAAAAAGGGAGCATGGGGTAATATCAACACAGCACCCAAAAGAGCTTTTTACCCTTTTGCTGGTTACGATTGCAAATATGCTACAACCGTGGATGGCGGCGTGGTTAATATTGATACGGGTACAGAGCTTATACAAGACACAGATGATAGAGGCCGCAAAATAGTTACACTAATCAAAGATGGCAAACCAAAAAGGGAATATGTACACCGTCTGATAATGCGGACACAAGGTTACAATTTTTCAGACAAGCCCGAAGTACACCACAAAGATAAAAACCCGTCAAACAACATGATAGATAACTTGCTTGCGGTGTGGCCCTCAGAACACAGATATTTACATTGTCTGTTAAAAGAGGGCAAAGGCGAAGAATATGAACGTCTACAACGTTCCATTGAAGATTATAACAAACAGGTGTTGTACAATATCCCACACCCGGACTGGGGAGAACGATATTATATGCAAGTCACCGAAGCGGGATTGACCGCATATATGGCCGGAGAAGAAATACCGCTTGATAGCGTTTACGGCGAGTACGAGCTATGGGGTAGCCCACAGAAGCCGGAAGGTTTCAATTTTGAGTTTGACTTTATGCGAGAGGGGGCCTAATTATTGACCGATAATTATAATTCCGTTTCTGCATTTTTGGACGAACATATAAACAAGCCCGTCACAGATTACAATAGTATTGATGTATTCCCGCTAATGTGCGGGATGGGTAAGTCAAGGTATATAACCCAGCTAATCAGCGATAGACTAACAGGCCGCGATAACAGCGGCTTGATTATAGTCACGGATAGCGTGGACAGGCTTAATAACTATGTTGCCGGGGATATGCTCACGGAGTATATTTCTCGCAACAGGGAGCGGCTGGCAATCCTTAACAGCGGCAATATCCGCGAACAGTTGCAGACCTTGCACTCCAAGCCTATAGTCCTTATGACTACACAAAGATATTTTGCATTGACAGTTGATGCAATACAGCAACTTACTTCCTACGATTACGGCATGAGAGATAAGATTATATTTGATGAAAAGCCGTACTTGTTTGAAACAAGAAGGGTAGACATTGCCGCGCTAAACCGTATTGACACAGCTATCAAATCCGCGCTTGATGATACCACTAATCAGGCCGCAAAAGCTGAAATGATTACAGAGTGGGAGAGTATCAGCGGTTACTTGCAATCAGCACTACAGGCAAACGAGCGGGAGAATACCGACTACAAACGGGAGCGTTATTTTCTCGCAAACAGAGAAATTACACCAGCATTAAAATATGTGGAGCCGTTTTATGATTTGGTTAATAAAGATTCCAATATCCGTAAAATAAATAGCTACAATCCCACAGTGACTAAAGACCTAGAATCCGTCCACAGAATTTTCACGGAGGCGGCTATTGTAAGTCAAAAGATTAAAGGCAAGTCCAAAGATAACAAATACGATAATTATTATATGGTCGTAATTGATAACTTGCCGAAATTAATTGGTATTGGTGCAAAGGTATATGTGCTTGATGGTACAGCGGATATATCGCCGGAGTATCAGATAGGGTATTGCAATCTTGTTAATTGCAGTCAGTTCCGGCGGGATTTAAGCAATCTAACAATTAAGATTGTAGACACCAACACCAGCAAAACCAAACTTACCAAACGCGAGAGCGGGAAGCATGTTGATGCAATAATTGATAGTGTAAAAGCTATGCCGGAGCCTTATCAAGTTGCGTTTACATACAAGGACATATCAAAACGGTTTGAATCAGAATTTCCACAAGTCAACTATTTCGGCAATATAAAGGGCCGAAATGATTACCGGGAAACAAAAAACATCGTACAAGTTGGTCTTAATAGATTCCCGGATTTAGTTTATTTGCTTTATGCCAACGCAATATCTCAGGCAAAAGACAGATACCAGTTTGATACAAACAATAAGTATTGTATCAGCTATGATTATTGGTATACAGCTAATTGCAGGGTATTGGACGGCGAAACCATAAACCGTATTATGTGTAATTCCATATTGGCAGATATAGAACAAAATTTACTCCGCT
>JAJQBY010000002.1 GCA_021203045.1 Oscillospiraceae bacterium
CGTTTACAGCGTGGACTACCAGGGTATCTAATCCTGTTTGCTCCCCACGCTTTCGCGCCTCAGCGTCAGTTACTGTCCAGCAATCCGCCTTCGCCACTGGTGTTCCTCCGTATATCTACGCATTTCACCGCTACACACGGAATTCCGCTTGCCTCTCCGATACTCAAGGGCAACAGTTTCAAATGCAGTTTCCGGGTTAAGCCCGGAGATTTCACATCTGACTTGCTGCTCCGCCTACGCGCCCTTTACACCCAGTAAATCCGGACAACGCTTGCCACCTACGTATTACCGCGGCTGCTGGCACGTAGTTAGCCGTGGCTTATTCATGAGGTACCGTCACATCCTTCGTCCCTCATAAAAGAAGTTTACAACCCGAAAGCCTTCTTCCTTCACGCGGCGTTGCTGGGTCAGGCTTGCGCCCATTGCCCAATATTCCCCACTGCTGCCTCCCGTAGGAGTCTGGGCCGTATCTCAGTCCCAATGTGGCCGTTCAACCTCTCAGTCCGGCTACTGATCGCAGCCTTGGTGAGCCGTTACCTCACCAACTAGCTAATCAGACGTGAGCCCATCCTTCAGCGATAAATCTTTGATTTACAGAAGATGCCTTCCGTAAATGTTATGCGGTATTAGCAGTCGTTTCCAACTGTTGTCCCCCTCTGAAGGGCAGGTTGCTCACGCATTACTCACCCGTCCGCCACTAAGTCATCTTCTCCCTTTGACGAATCTCCAGGATCCGAGCTTCGTTCGACTTGCATGTGTTAGGCACGCCGCCAGCGTTCGTCCTGAGCCAGGATCAAACTCTCAATAAATTGTATCTAAACAGCCTTCCGGCTGTCTAAACCGTATCTATCAAGCGCTATTACTAGCTCTCAAAGAATCTTTGTGGAATCTTTCGATTCCAAGAACCCTCTCTGGTGCTTATTTGCATAAGCTATATTTTCTTACATTGTTTAATTTACAAGGTACACTCGCTGTCGCTTCAGGAGGCTTTCGTTTGCCGCCCCCCTCGCGAGCGCTTTGCTAATATACCACGTCCCATTCCCTTTGTCAACACTTTTTTCCCTTTTTTTGAAAAAAATTTTCGGCCCTCCATCAAAAGAGGGCCAAAATCCAGGAATTTCAAGGGCTTACACATGGTCCATCATGTGCAGAAATAGTGATCCCCAATGACTGCAACGATGGGACGGGACCATATCCAGGAGCTGGTGGCCGTGTTGGGGTTAAAGTAATAAAGGGCGCCGCCGGAGGGGTCCCAGCCGTTGATGGCGTCCTGTGCCGCCTGATAGGCGCTGTCCGCCACCTCCTCCCAGAACTGCCCGTCTGATAAACAAGTGAAGGCCCCGGACTGATAGATCACCCCGGACATGGTGCTGGGAAAGGCGGGGCTCTCCACCCGGTTGAGCACCACCGCACCTACGGCGACCTGTCCGGTATACGGCTCGCCCCTGGCCTCGGCAGAAATAAGCCTTGCCAGCAGCTCCACATCCCCTGAGGTGCTTTGTCCTGCTGAATTTATATTGATGCCCAGAGCAGCCAGCGTGGCCGGGCCACATTTGCCGTCGACCGTCAGGCCGTTGGTGCGCTGAAAATATTTCACCGCCGCCACGGTCTTCGACCCGTATACCCCGTCCACCGAGCCGGAATAATAACCCCAGTCGGAAAGCCGCTGCTGTATCTCCGTCACCACAGAGCCGGTGGAGCCCTGCTTATAGGTGACCGCATCCGCCTCCTGCGCAAGGCTGATGATCAATATATTCACGGCAAAAAGCACCGCCAGCGCAAGGCATAATTTCTTTCGTGACCTCGTCATAAAAACAAACCCCCTCATAAGCTATGATTAGTCTACGAGGGAGCTTGCTCGATTATGCTTTTTTAAAAGAGTGAAGTTCTGGAGCGGGAAGCGATTTCTTCCTGCAATTTTGCCATGAAATCGTCCAGCGACATGGCGCCTTTATCCGCCTCGCGGGTGCGGACGGCCACAGTGCCTTCGGCGGCCTCCTTATCGCCCACTACCAGCTTATAGGGCACCTTCTCCATCTGGGCCTCACGGATCTTAAAGCCCAGCTTCTCATTGCGCAGATCGACCTCCGTGCGCACGCCGGCGGCCTCCAGCTTTGCGGCCACCTCCTTGGCGTATTCGTGAGTCCTGTCTGTGATAGGCAGAATCTTCACCTGCACCGGGCTGAGCCAGGTGGGAAACGCCCCGGCAAAATGCTCCGTAATGACGCCGATGAACCGCTCGATGGAGCCGAGAACGACCCGGTGTATCATAACAGGGCGGTGCTTCTCACCGTCGGCCCCCACATATTCCAGGTCGAACCGCTCCGGCATCTGGAAATCAAGCTGCACCGTGCCGCACTGCCAGGTGCGGCCCAGGGAATCCTCCAGATGGAAGTCCAGCTTCGGGCCATAGAATGCGCCGTCGCCGGCGTTTATCTCAAAGGTCTTGCCCATATCCGTGATAGCGTCCTGGAGGGTCTGCTCCGCAAACTGCCATACCTCCAGCTCGCCCAGGTGATCCTCCGGCATGGTGGACAGCTCTATCTTATAGGGCAGGCCGAACAGGCTGTATACCTCGTCGAACAGGCGGACGACATTCTGGATCTCGTCCTTCATCTGGTCGCGGGTCATGAAGATATGGGCGTCGTCCTGGGTAAAGCAGTGCACCCGGAACAGGCCGTGGAGCGCGCCGGACAACTCATGACGGTGCACCAGGCCCAGCTCCGCCATACGCAGAGGCAGCTCCCGATAGGAGTGAGGCTCCAGCTTATACACCAGCATACCGCCGGGGCAGTTCATGGGCTTCACGGCATAGTCCTCACCGTCGATGACGGTGGTATACATATTGTCCTTATAGTGATCCCAGTGACCGCTGCGGTGCCACAGCTCCTGGTTCAGAATCATGGGCGTGGAGATCTCCACATAGCCATAGCGCTTGTGGACCTCCCGCCAGTAGTCGATCAGCGTGTTGCGCAGCTGCATGCCCTTGGGCAGGAAGAAGGGGAATCCGGGGCCCTCCTCCATCAGGGCGAACAGCCCCAACTCCTTACCCAGCTTGCGGTGATCCCGCTTTTTGGCCTCCTCTATCCGGGCCAGATGCTCATCCAGCTCCGCCTTGGTGGGGAAGCAGGTGCCGTATATACGCTGGAGCATCTTCCGGTTGGAGTCGCCCCGCCAGTAGGCGCCGGTGCAGCTGGTCAGCTTGATGGCGTTGCCCTTGACCCGGCCGGTGCTGTCCAGGTGAGGCCCGGCGCAAAGGTCGGTAAAATCGCCCTGGCGGTAAAAGCTGATGACCGCGTCCTCCGGCAGATCGTTTATCAGCTCGACCTTATAGGGCTCCTGCCGCTCCTCCATAAAGGCGATAGCCTCCGCCCGGGGCAGCTCGAACCGCTCCAGGGGTATTTTTTCCTTACAGATACGGCGCATTTCCGCCTCCAGCGCCTCCAGATCCTCCGGCACAAAGGGGCGATCTACGTCGATGTCATAATAAAAGCCGTCGTCGATGGCCGGTCCGATGGCCAGCTTGGCCTCCGGGAACAGGCGCTTGACCGCCTGCGCCAGGATATGGGACGTGGTGTGCCGGTATGTGCGCCGGTATTGTTCATCTTCGAAAGAATATGCCATAGCTCTGTCTCCTCCTACTGCCCGCTGCGCGGGCCATAAAATAATAATCCTTCCCGCGGGGGCAAAAAATAAACGCACCCCCGACAAAGCTGTCAGGGGTGCGCAGAAAACACACGGTTCCACCCTAAACTTTCACTCTTGATGCGCGGATAACGCCCGCCGGACGGCACGACATACTTGTTTCCTTTCCGCCGCGCGGCTCGGGGATGGTCAGCAGCCGGTCCGTATCGCAGGCAGATTTTCAGCCAAGCTCCGCCCTCTCTGTGCGCCGGTGACCGGTACAATTCCCGTCAACGCCTTTAAGTGGACTATAGCACCGAACGCCCCGTATGTCAAGCAAAACATCTGCACAAAAGGACTTGTACCCTACATGATCGCCTGGCCCTGCATGAACCAGTAATTGCACAGCAGCATAAAGGCCGTTTCCCCGGCCAGCACGCTATAGCGCAGCCATTTTCTGTCCAGACTGCCAACACACATATATATAGGTATACACCCCAGCATGTAACGGCCGCCGCTGATAAGCCAGGAGGCGGTGTAGCACATACCAAGATAGGCCGTGCCATGGAGAATATAGGCTGTATCCAGCCGCCGTCGCCAGCCCGCGAACAGCAGGGCCGCCGCGATGAAATATATAGCAAGCTGGGGCCAGTATATCCATTTAGCAAGGCCTGGATAGTCCAGAGCCATCTCCCACTGCTGGGCAACGGTGCGCCCCAGCCACTGGGTCGTCTGCCACCAGGGGGAAATGCTCTCGTAATACTGAAAAGCCAGAAAATCTCCGCAGACGATCTTATTGATAAGCAGGTATATCCCGAAGCCGCACAGCGGTCCCACCAGCCAAAGCATGCGCCAGCGCCAGCCACGGGCGCGTACATCCCGCCAGGCGCAGTATACTCCCGGCAGCAGGAGCAGAAGCCCCTGCACTCTTGTCAGGGCACAGAAAAATCCCACGATTCCCGCCAGTGCCCATTTTCGCTCCCGGATACAATAAAGTCCCGCCGCGGCGAGCAGCAGGAAAAGCCCCTCCGTGAACACACCCAGACAGAAAAATCCGAAGGGATACAGCCAATATGCCGCCAGGGCGGCCCCTGGATGGGCACAGTCCCGCCGGGCCAGCTTTGCCACGAATACGGCGGAAAAGCCATAGCACACCTGGGATATGATCATCCCCGCCAGGGCCGTCCGGCCGCCAAGCAGCGCCCCAAGTCCCGCCATCAGAAGGGGGTACAGGGGATAGAACACAATATTGTTTACATACTCCCCGCTGGAGACATAGCCGTTTTCCGCTATATAGATATAGCGGGGCGCGTCCCCCGCCTCAGTCATGCGGGTGTAGAGATGGGCCGCAAAGCCCTCTGTGCCGCCAGTATCGAGGGCATAGCCCAGCAGCGTCATCAGCCACAGTATAATCAGGGAGGCGGCAAAAATAACGGCTGGGTGCCATTTTTCCGGGGCGAGAAGCGTTTTTTTGAGTGCAAGCGCCCCCTTATGCAACTCGAGGCCAAAAAGCTCGTGAACAGCCTGGAATCCGAGACATCCCAAAAGCGCCAGCATGACGGCGCTGGACGACAGCCACAAAAATGTGCTCATAGGTCACAGAAGAAGATAGGCCACAAGGCAGGCCCCGTATAGGATCGGCTGATGCAGCAGGTATATCCACAGGCTGTGCTGTCCCGGCCAGGTAAGAGCCTTCGGCGCCCGGGCGGTGAGAAGCGGACTGTCCGGGCTTCGCTCCTGGTGCTTTTTGAGCTGACGGCCCAGCCATGTGCCGAAAAGGAACAGAAAGATATAGGGCAGGATGGGAAAATAATCATAGGATACGAAGCCGCTGTATTTGAAGCCCAGCCAGAAAAGCCATTTGACCTGCACCAGGGTATTCTCCGTCCACAGCTTTGTCAGGACGAACAGGCCCAGCCAAAGAAACGGCGCGACCTTTTCCGGCACCTTTTCCGTCCAGCGGCCGATCAGGGCATAGAGAAGCATCGCCGCGCTCAAAAATTGCAGGACGCCAAATAATATAGGCGCATCCACGATAAAGGACGCAATGATCACCAGCACCCCGGCTCCGGCGGTGATGAGCCCCCGGCGCAGGTTGCTGTGGGTATAATGGGCGCTGATGCCGGCGCAGAGTATGTAGGAATAGGCGATGAACCGCTCGAATATCACCATGGGCGTGCCGAAGATGAAGCTCCGCCCCACCCAGCCGAACATATAAAAATCAAACAGCAGGTGATAGACGATCATCAGCCAGCAGGCCAGGCCCCGCCAGCCGTCTAACAGAGAAATGCGCTTAGACATTGAACAGGAAATGGACAACGTCGCCGTCCTGCATCACATATTCCTTGCCCTCGGCCCGGAGCAGGCCCTTTTCCCGGGCAGCCGCCTCGCTGCCGCAGGCCTTCAGATCGTCAAAGGCAATGACGTTCGCCCGTATAAAGCCCCGCTCAAAGTCTGTGTGTATCTTTCCTGCGGCCTGGGGAGCTTTTGTGCCCCTGGTGATCGTCCAGGCGCGGCACTCATCCGCCCCGCAGGTGAGGAAGGAGATAAGTCCCAGCAGGTCATAGGAGCGCTTGATCAGCCGCTCCAGGCCGGATTCCGTAAGGCCCAGCTCCTCCATGAACATGGCCTTATCCTCCGGGTCGTCCAGCTCCGCGATATCCTGCTCGAACCGGGCGCATACCGGCAGCACGGTGCTGCCCTCCTGCGCCGCTACCGCCGCCACCTGCTGGTAATAGGAGCTGTTCTCCGCGTCCGCGAAGCCGTCCTCATCCATGTTGGCGGCATATATCACTGGCTTCAGGCTCAGCAGGTCGGACTGTCCGATAAGCTCAGCCTCGTCCTTCTCGCAGGGGAAGCTGCGGGCCGATTTTCCCTCGTTCAGCCAGTCCGCCAGACGGGACAGGACCTCCGCCTCCTTGGCGTATTTCTTATCCCCGGATTTCAGATACTTCTGGGCCTTCTCCAGCCGGCGCTGAATCATTTCCAGGTCAGCCATGATAAGCTCCAGGTTGATGGTCTCGATATCTCCCACCGGGTCGGTGGAGCACTCGTGCCGGATGATGTTGGGGTCGTCAAAACAGCGCACCACATGGACGATAGCATCCGTTCCCCGGATGTTCGCCAGAAATTTATTGCCCAGGCCCTCTCCCTGGCTGGCCCCCTTCACAAGCCCGGCGATGTCCACAAACTCAATAACCGCCGGGGTGTATTTCTTGGGCTTATACATCTCCGCCAGATAGTCCAGCCGCTCGTCCGGTACAGACACCACCCCCACGTTGGGGTCGATGGTGCAAAACGGATAATTGGCCGACTCCGCCCCGGCGTTTGTCAGGGCGTTGAAAAGGGTGCTTTTCCCTACGTTGGGCAGCCCTACGATTCCTAGTTTCATAATGCTTGTATATCTCCTTAAAAACTGCATTCGCAGGAGTTTCTGTGCTTCGGCACTTTTTTATCGTATTTAAATATAATAGCACAATGCGCGCCCACTCTCAAGCGGATATCGGATTTTTTTAAGGTCCCACAGAATACCCTTTACCCGCCGAAAAGCGAACGCATTTTCCCGCATCGTTTATTTGCTTTCCAGATAATCCAGCGCCTCCGCCGGGGAGTCGGTCACGGCGAACAGGTCCAGCAGCCCGGGGAGGAAAAAATCCTCAGCCGCAGCCTTTTCCAGAAAGGCCAGCAGGCCGTCATAAAACCCGGCGATATTATACAGCGCGATGGGCTTTTCGTGCTGCTCCAGGGACAAGAGGGTCAGGACCTCAAAAAACTCGTCCATCGTGCCGACGCCGCCGGGGGCGATGACGAAGGCGTCCGCCAGCTCGATCATTTTAGTCTTGCGGGCGGGCATATCCTCCGTGATGATAAGCTCATCGCAGTCCACCAGCACACCGGGCTTATCGAAAAAGTCCGGGGCAATGCCGATGAGCCGCCCGCCGCCGGTGCGGACACCCCGGGCCGCCGCGCCCATCATGCCCCTGGCGCCGCCGCCGAATACCAGTCCATGGCCCCGCGCGCCCATCAGACGGCCCAGAGCCTCTGTTTGTGTTATGTAAATCTCCGGCACGGAATCCCGCGCTGAACCGAAAAGGCAGATATTCATTCCTGCCGCCTCCCTTCAAGCCCAGAAGATATCCGCTGCAGGACGGGCGGGGATATTGGGAAAGCGCCCCTCCGGCCATCCCACCACAAAGCACCCCTGCACAGAGCAGCCGCTGGGAATGCCAAGCATCTCCTGAAGCGCCGGACAGGCGTTCACGATGCGGCGCATATATCCGCCCCAGCAGGTGCCCAGCCCCCGGTGCACCAGCAGCAGCTCCGCCGTTTCCATGGCAACGATGGTGTCCACTGTGGGATTCAGGCAGTCGTCCGGCGACCAGCCGATAACCATGGCAGCGGCCCCGCAGGTCAGCAGATCGATGCCCTTTGCGCTCAGCTTCAGCAGCTCCGGGGCATAGCCCGTATCCCGGCAGTGCTGCAAAGCCCGGTCGGACACCGCCTCCATCCGGTCCCGGCCGTAGATCACCGTCCACCGGTAAGCCCTGCGGTTTTTGCCGCTGGGCGCATAGGCCGCCCGGTCCAGGGCCCATTGCAGCGTCTCCCTTTCAGGCGGCTGGGGCTTGAAATGCCGGACGGACCGGCGGGACATAATCAGCGCCTCCAGCGGGTCCTCCGGTTTGGAGACGACGGCGGAAGCCCCGTTGCAGTGCACCGCATTCCTGGGGCAGACGGCGGCACATTGGAGGCAATCCATACACCCGCCCCGGCCTGTGGCGTCAGGGCCGTATTCCTCCATGCGCAGATGGCCCATGGAGCATATTCTCACGCACTGCCCACAGCGGACGCAGAGCTCCCTATCAAAACTTATGTCAACCATCATCGTACTCCCCCTCATAGCTTGCTCGTGGTCATCATTATAACAGAGGCGGCAATATTTTGCAATTCCCGCCGTATCCTGATACAATAGGAGAGCAATCATGCTGAAAAGGAGCGATAGCCAATCATGATACAAAACGAAAAAATCAACGCTTGGGTGGACAGCCACCGGGAGGAGCTTCTGGAGGACCTGAAGACCCTGTGCCGCATCCCCAGCGTGAACGGACCGGCAGCAGTCGACGCCCCCTATGGCATAGAGGCAGCCAGGGCCCTGACCGCAGCGGAGGATCTGTGCCGGGGCTATGGCTTTACTGTGGCAGATCACGACCACCGGGTCATGACCGCCGACCTCGGCCCAGAGGAGGCAAGGCTGGATATTCTGGCCCACCTGGACGTGGTGGGACCCGGTGACGGCTGGGACACCGACCCCTTTGAACCGGTGATAAAGCCGGACGGCTATATCTATGGCCGGGGCGTGGCGGACGACAAGGGCGGCGCAGTGGCGGCCCTTTACGCCATGCGGTGCATCCGGGAGCTGGGCCCGGACCTGCGTTACCGGGTCCGGCTCATACTGGGCACGGACGAGGAATGCGGCTCCAGCGATGTGGCCTATTATTATAAGCAGCAGCCTCCCGCCCCCCACACCTTCACGCCGGATGCGGATTTCCCCGTATGCAATGGGGAAAAGGGCTTTTACCGCCTGCGCTTCAAAAAGTCCTGGGAACCGGTATGCCCCGCAGGACCTTATGTGACCGCCCTCCACGGCGGCTTTCAGATGAACGCCGTTCCCACCCAGGCGTGGGCGGAGCTATCCGGCATCGACCCCATGAACCTGATGGCCGGGGCTGCGCCCCTGTGCGCGGAGCTGGGGGCAAGCTGCGAGGTAGAGCAGACCGATCAGGGAGCCCGCATCACCGTGACAGGCCGGGGGTGTCATGCCGCCAGCCCGAAGCTGGGGATAAATCCCAACACCGCACTGATTCAGGTTCTAACGGAGCTGCCCCTGGCGGACGACCCCTCCACCCGGGCGCTCTGCGAGCTGCATAAGCTGCTGCCCCATGGAGACAGCAGCGGCAAGGCCATCGGCATTGCCCAGGCTGATGAAAGGACAGGCGCGCTGACCTGCGCCTTCACCATCATCGATATATCTCCCACGGGAGCAGAGGGCCTGTGCGACTGCCGCATCCCCCTCTGCGCCACCACCGCCAACTGCAAGGACATAGCCGATAACCGGCTGTCAGCCCTGGGATACGAAGCGGCAGGGATGATGATACCGCCTCACTATACCCCGGCGGAGGGGGAATTCATCCAGACGCTCCTCGGCTGCTATGAGGCCGTTACAGGCCGGCCGGGAGCCTGCTATTCCATGGGTGGCGGCACCTACGTCCACGACGTGCCCGGCGGCGTGGCCTTCGGCTATAAAATGCCGGGAGTAGAGGTCAATATGCACGGCGCCAACGAGCGCTTCCCCGTAGAGGATCTGCTGACCGCGACAAAAATATTTGCCCACGCCATCGCCGCTCTCTGCGGATGATGGAAAAGTCCATATGCGATACGTCTAAAATCATGAAAACCATATAACTGTTCATTTAAGGGTGCGGAGCATGTTTCTCCGCACCCGTTTTTGTTTGTGATAACTAACACTTTGCTGAAATTTACCCGCTCATTTTCGGATATTCTGACGAAATGTCAGAGAACCAAAAGGCCAGTCTTGACTTTTTCCGGGAGGGAGGATAAAATGAGCATGGTGTTAGGAGTATCTAACGCCTTTATATGGCATATTGGGTTAGGTAATTCTAATATACATTAGACATACCAAATGGAGGCGGACATATATGGCAATGCCGCTCACAATGCTCAAAAACGGCGAGAGCAGCCTTATCACCCACATCGGAGGAAAGGACGAGACCAAGAAATTCCTGGAAAAGCTTGGCTTTGTCGTGGGCACACCGGTGACGGTGGTATCAGAGATAAACGGAAACCTTATCGTACATATTATGGACTCCCGGGTTGCGATCAGCCGGGAAATGGCGGCGAAGATTTATGTGTGATGCCGTCTGATTTTTGTGCTTACAGTATGTCTGGCATTTTAGGAGCAAGCATATTTTTAGCAATAGAATCCAGAAGGAAAGGAGAGAGCGAAATGACGCTGAAAGAGGCAAAGGTAGGACAGACCGTCAAGGTGACGAAAATCAGCGGTGAGGGCGCGGTAAAGCGGCGCATCATGGACATGGGCATCACAAAGGGTGAGCAGATCTTTGTCCGCAAGGTGGCCCCTCTGGGCGACCCGGTGGAGATCACCGTCCGCAACTATGAGCTCAGCCTGCGGAAGGCTGACAGCGAGATGATACAGGTCGAGCTGCTGGGCTGAGTCCTGACCAACACAAGTATACAAGTATATTTTACGCGCCGGAGCCTGTGGCGCGATGCGAAATTCATATGGAGAAAGGCAGTTGAATATGGAAGACCAAAAAGTTACCATTGCCCTTGCCGGCAACCCTAACTGCGGCAAGACGACGCTGTTCAACGCCCTGACCGGTTCCAACCAATACGTTGGCAACTGGCCCGGCGTAACAGTGGAGAAAAAGGAGGGCAAGCTCAAGGATCACAAGGAGGTCACCATCACCGACCTTCCCGGCATCTACTCCCTGTCCCCCTACACCCTGGAGGAGGTCGTGGCCCGGAATTACCTGATTCAGGAGCGGCCGGACGCTATCCTAAACATCATCGACGGCACGAACCTGGAACGGAACCTGTACCTCACCACGCAGCTGGTCGAGCTTGGCATCCCCGTTCTGGTAGCCGTGAATATGATGGACGTGGTGCGCAAAAACGGCGACAAGATCAATACCGCACAGCTCGCCAAGGAGCTGGCCTGTGAGGTGGTGGAGATCTCCGCCCTGAAGGGCGACGGCATCAAGCAAGCGGCCGATCGGGCCGTGGCCATTGCCCGCAGCGGCAAGAAGGCCATCCCCCAGCATCGCTTCGCCGGATGCGTGGAGCACGCCCTGGCCCATATCGAGGAGGCCACCGTCCACAGTCTGACGGATGAGCAGCAGCGCTGGTACGCCATCAAGCTGTTCGAGCGGGACGAAAAGGTGGCCGAGCAGCTCAGCCTCAGCCAGGACATCCGGGACCACATCGAGTCCGACATCCAGGCCTGCGAGACAGAGCTGGACGACGACGCGGAATCCATCATCACCGCCCAGCGGTATGATTACATCTCCTCCATCATCGATAAATGCTACACCCGCAAGTCCGCTCAGAAGATGACCACCTCCGACAAGATCGATAAGATCGTCACCAACCGCATCGCGGCGCTTCCCATCTTCGCGGTGGTCATGTTTGTGGTCTACTGGATCGCCATGGGCCCCTTCGGCTCCTTCCTGACCGACTGGACCAACGACGTGCTGGGCAGCGCCTGGCTGGTAGACGGCAGCCGCGCCCTGCTGGAAAGCGTGGGCGCAGCCGAATGGCTCATCGGCCTGATCTCTGACGGTATCATCGCCGGCGTGGGCGCAGTGCTTGGCTTTGTGCCTCAGATGCTGGTTCTGTTCATCATGCTGGCCCTCCTGGAAGACTGCGGCTACATGGCCCGTATCGCCTTCATCATGGACCGTATCTTCCGCAAGTTCGGCCTTTCCGGCAAGAGCTTTATCCCCATGCTCATCGGCACCGGCTGCGGTGTTCCCGGCGTCATGGCCTCCCGCACAATCGAAAACGAGCGTGACCGGCGCATGACCATCATGACAACCACCTTCATCCCCTGCGGGGCAAAAATGCCCATCATCGGCCTGATCGCCGGCGCACTGTTCGGCGGCAGCGGCATAGTGGCCGTGTCCGCTTACTTCATCGGCGTGGGCGCGATCATTGTCTCCGGCATCATTCTGAAGAAAACCAAGATGTTCTCCGGCGACCCCGCCCCCTTCGTTATGGAGCTGCCCCCCTATCACGCCCCCACGGCGGGGAACGTGTTCCGCTCCATGTGGGAGCGCGGCTGGAGCTTCATCAAGCGGGCCGGTACCGTTATCGTCCTGTCCTCCATCATCATCTGGTTCCTGTCCAGCATCGGCGTTGTGAATGGCACCTTCGGCATGGTAGATAACCTCTATGAGGACGAGGCTCTGGTCACAGAGGAATACATCGAGGACATGGCCGACAAGCGCGGCGTCTCCGCGGACGATGTGGTTCCCATGGACGACTCCCTGCTTGCAGATGTTGGCAACGCCGTCTCCGTGGTGTTCAAGCCCCTGGGCTTCGGAAGCTGGCGGCCCACCGTGGCCACCGTCACCGGCCTGGTAGCCAAGGAGGAAGTGGTCGGCGCCTTCGGCGTGCTGTATAACTATGACGACAGCGAGGAAGAACTGAGCGAGGAAGGCGAGGAAATTTGGGACAACGTAGCCTCTGACTTCGACGCCATCAGCGGCGGCCACGGAAAGCTCGCAGCCTTCGCCTTTATGATCTTCAACCTCCTGTGCGCCCCCTGCTTCGCGGCCATGGGCGCCATTAAGAGAGAGATGAACAACGGCAAGTGGACAGCCTTCGCCATCGGCTATGAGTGCATTTTCGCCTATGTTGTCGCCCTGATCACCTATCAGCTTGGCCTGCTGTTTGTCGGCGCAGCCAATGTGATTGGTCTTATTGTGGCACTGATTCTCCTGGCCGGCCTGCTGTACCTGCTGTTCCGGCCCTATAAAGAGGCCACTACCCTGACGGCGCAGTAAGCCGTCCTGTCCCTGGGAGGGATTTCAAATGCTTCAATGGCTTGCCGCCAACGCGGCGACAATCATCATATCCATTATCCTAGCGGTCATCGTGTTCTTCCTGATTCGGGCAGTGGTGACCAAGAAGGTGGGCTGCGGCGGGGACTGCGCCAGCTGTGGCGCGCACCCCCAGGCAGCTCCCTCCGGGACGGACAGCCCGCAGGATATCGCTGATGTATGCACCCACTGTGCATCACACAGCGCCTGCCAGGCCGCCCGGAACAAGGAATAAAACCTCATTAACCTCCTGCATTGGCTCCGCAAAAAAGTATGTTACCTCCATTCATCGGCGGCAGCCATAGCGTGCGCCGGACCCGGCAGCGGTAGCCATAGCCGCTCCGGACCCGCACGCCCGCAGTTTCCCAAAAGAAGCGGTGAGCCATACACCGCTTCTTTTTTATGTCTCATTTTCGCCGCCTTTTGGGGAGGTGAATATACAATGTAAGTGCAACAGTCAAAAAGACGAAAAAGAATGACTC
>JAJQBY010000044.1 GCA_021203045.1 Oscillospiraceae bacterium
TTATTGAGCCAACGGATGCGAATATCAGCCGGTGTACTGTCTGTTCCTGGTGGGATGAGTTTCTGGTGGGACTGGAGCCTATTCACTTGGCCGGACAGAACAGAGAAATCCCCAGTATACAGCAGATGAACGCCTGGTTGCATAAACAGGTCTCCGGGTCTCTGTCCCTGATGGTTTGCTTGATGGGCCCGGCATGGCTGGAGCAGCTAATCTGTGACGGTGCCTACCGTATTAAGGACGAGGTCGCGCAGCCGATGGTGCAGGAGCTGAAGGCGCAACAGAAGTCCATCACCATAGACCCGTGTCATGACTACTTGCCGGACAGGATCCGGGACGCGATGGTAGCATATTACAAAGACAACGATATTACGAAAAACAACTAGGAGGTAAACAATGTATAAACGTTATAACCAGTCAGCCTCGCTGCTCAGACACGCGGCTCCATATACGCTGTTTGCCGTACTGGGCGGCATCGTTTTGGTCGTCGCTCTCATTTGCTGGGGCCTTAGCCTTTCGTGTTCTCAGTATGAAGCCGTCATAAATATGAGTATATTCCTGCGTAATGCTGCTGGTTTGTTGGTGGGTGTTGCCTTGGTTTCGTGGATGATGGCAATACTCTTGTACACGGTTACTCCGCCTGAAATGCATATTGTATGGATGGTACAGCGTGCTCTGTGGCATCCTAGCCATGGAAATCCTTTGAAACTGCGAACCGGAGAATTGCTTCCGCAAGTTTGCTGTAAACAGGCTGGCGATGGACTATATGACCTAATCATAAGCGCACAGCAGGGATCCACCGTGGAGACCATAGCAGATGCAGCGTCCGCAATATCCTCAGCTCTAAATCGCCGATATGAACACTATGCCATTGTCCAGACCGATGCTGACACCGCATTCAACAGCGTTACTTTCCGGCTGGATGATGTAAAAATAGACAGGTCACTCACTGTTACTGATGTGAATGACCTGTCACCGAAAAGTGTCACAAAGCTATGGGTGGACAGTATCACGACCATAGACCTGACAACCTCTGGGAGTATGCTATTTGCTGGGAAGACACGTTCAGGAAAGACTACTGGGGTGATCTCAGTTTTACTTCAGGTGTTATTGATGGGGCCAGACCAATATCACAGCAGCGTACTCATTATAGACCCAAAGCAGGCGGAGCTGTCCAGACTGCCTCATACGATTACGCTGGACGAGGACGGAGAGGCGAGAAATATTCTGGAGGCTCTAAAACATTTCACTGCTGATATAAAGTATCGTCAACAAATTCTGAACGACTTGTCCGAAGAAAGCGGCGATGCCGTTAAGTGGTGGGATGCTGGTTTTCACCCGTCCTTTTTGTTCCTGGACGAGTACGTCGCAGCCAGAACCATATTCCCTGCGAAAGCCGGTAAGGACGATGACTACTGCCTGAATACTTTTGACGGACTCGTTAAGAGGATCATAACGATGGGAGCGTCTGCCGGGTGTTTTTGTATTATCTCAATCGCGGAAGCCAGCGTACAGGAGGGCGGACTCCCAGCCATGCTGCGATCTGCGATGAGTACACGGGTACTGTTTCGGCCAACACTGGCTGAAGCTAGGCTCATATGGGACAGTGAGAAGCTGGAAGACTTTGTTATCTCCCGTGTTTATGGCCCTGGCGATGCTTGGTTCAGCAGTACTGACGGCGTGCATGATGCGGTGTCCTTTGTGCATTTTCCGCAGATGACGTTTTCAGTCTACCGGGAATTGGGGCGGTTGCTGTGGGAGTATTACGAGTCGCCGCCTATTTAACAGTGAAATACAGGCACAGGAAACGGGTATTACTCGTACAAACTCTTATATCTTAAAAATTTTTCATAATTTCTGGCAGAAACGCTTATATCACGAGGCCTCAAGGTGTGGTATAATACAGGCGCATTGAGGCCTTTCTGCCAAGAAAGGAGTTGTTATTATGGCAGAAAGACGAAAAGATAACAAAGGAAGGGTTCTCCGTACAGGAGAGTCCCAGAGAAAGGATCTGCTGTACCAGTTTCGGTATACGGATGGGTCGGGAAAGAGAAGAACGGTATACGCAAACAACTTACCTGAACTGAGAGAGAAAGAGCGTAAAGTGGAAATACGCAAAAAGGAGGGTGTAGATTTTTCCGCTGGCAATGTAACAGTGCTGGAGTTAGCAACTCGCTATATTGAGTTGAAGCAGAACATAAGGGTTCAGACGCTGTGCGGGTATAGAAGCACCATTACTGCTCTAAAGAATAGCAAGCTGGGCTATATGCATATATGCGATGTCAAACAGTCTGATGTAAAATCCTGGTATGTAGAACTCAGAAAAAGCGGAAAATCATATAGCACGGTAGCTGGGTACAAAACAGTGTTGATGCCTGCTTTCAAAATGGCATATGACGAGTATGCCGTTTCTCGTAATCCGTTTGATTTCCCCTTGAAGGCTGTCATTAAAAATGATTCGGAGAAGCGGTCAGCTTTAACAAA
The DNA here is from genome assembly GCA_021203045.1 of Oscillospiraceae bacterium. GTDB lineage: Bacteria > Bacillota > Clostridia > Oscillospirales > Oscillospiraceae > CAJOIG01. Next base: position 2,482 of record JAJQBY010000044.1, read on the forward strand.
AGAACAGCAGATGATGTGGCTGGAATTCATACATAATGACAGTTGCTATAAGAAGCACTACGACGAATTCGTTGTACTTCTTGAAACGGGGCTACGTATAAGTGAGCTTTGTGGTCTTATTTTCGAGGAGGTGAATATACAATGTAAGTGCAACAGTCAAAAAGACGAAAAAGAATGACTC
>JAJQBY010000103.1 GCA_021203045.1 Oscillospiraceae bacterium
CTCGTCATCCTCACCCTCAGGCTTTGCAGGTGGATCAGACTCGTCATCCTCACCTTCAGGCTTTGCAGGCGGATCAGACTCATTCTCTGAGCTAAGAGTCTCGATTTCCTGATTCTCGTCCAGCTCCTCATCATCCGCCGCAACGACAGGGACTGCCATCAGGGCGAAAACGAGCGCTACAGCCAGAAGCAGGCTAAGTATACGTTTCATCTTACGTTCTCCTTCATATCCAAATTTGAAAAAAGCGCTGTCCGCCGGAATTTCCGGCGAAAACAAGAAATCCTTTCCTTTTCTTCCGCTTCTTTCATAAGATTCTGTCATTATATCCCTGCCTCATCACTTTGTCAAGCATTTGGCAAATTATTATGATTTCTAAATATATATTAGCACTTTGCAATATTGGTATCGTTTTTTTAATTCGCTATTAATGTTTTCTCCCCTTTCGCTGACCCGTTGACAAAGGGGGGCGGACATCATTATAATAGGGAGCGAATCAATTTATATATACCATGGGAGGCGGCAGACCATGCGAATGAGAAACAAGAAGAACCTTATCCCCCGGATGGAGCGGTGCGCGGCGGTGCAGGTGTTTCAGCCGGAGGAGCTGCGGGGCCGGTGGGCCGGCCTGCTCCCCGGCTGCCGGGAGGTACGGGCGGAAATGGGCTGCGGCAAGGGCCGGTTCACCGCCGCCACCGCCCAGGCCGCGCCGGAGACCATGCTGGTGGCCCTGGAAAAGGTGCCCAACGCCATGGTCACGGCCATGGAGCGGGTGTGCGCCCAGGAGATCAAAAACGTCCGCTTCATCGACACGGACGTGCTGAATATCCCGGGCATATTCGCTCCAGGGGAGGTATCGGTCATTTATATAAACTTCCCCGACCCCTGGCCCCGGAAGAAGGAGGCCAAGCACCGGCTGACCGCGCCGAAATTCCTGGCCATGTACTGGGACATTCTGCCCGTGGGCGGGCGCATCGAATACAAGACCGACCAGGCCTGGCTTTTCGACTGGAGCCTGGAGCAGTTCGCCTTCATGGGCTATGAGCTGGAGGAGGTCACCCACGACCTGCACCGGAACGGCCCCGCCGGGGTGATGACCGACTATGAAAGCCGGTTTTATGAGCAGGGCGTGCCCATCTGCCGGTGTGTGGCATGGAAGCGGGAGGACCGGCCCGCCACGGCTGTGCCGGAGAAAAAGCCCGCTGCGGAAAACCCATGACAGAGGCGCGGGAGAGGCGATATCTGGCGGCGGCGGATATGCTGCGGGTGATCTGCATCGGGCTGATCGCCTGGTATCACATATGGCAGCAGAGCTGGCTGAACCCGGGGTTTTCCATCGGCGGCGTGCATGTCAATCTGCAACAGATGGTGCGCCATGGGTATATGATGGTGGACGTGCTGCTGGTGCTGTCCGGCTTTCTGCTGGCCCTGCCCCACGCCCGGGCCGCCCGGGACCGGGTCCCTGCGCCCGGGACCGGGGCCTTTTATCTCAGGCGCTTCTGGCGCGTCGTGCCGTCCTATATGCTGTCTGTCGTCCTCATCCTGCTGCTGTGGGCCATCCCCCAGGGAGAATATGCCACCGTGGGGGTCATGGTGAAGGACCTGCTGGCCCATATGACCTTCACCCACAACCTGTTTTTTGACCTTTACGCCTCCACCCCCTTAAACGGCGTGCTATGGACCATGGCGGTGGAGGTGCAGTTTTATGCTCTGTTCCCCCTGGCGGCCCGGTTTTACAGGAAAAGGCCGGGCTGCACCTGCATAGGGCTGTGCCTGATCGCCTTTGCCTTCCGGGCGGTAGTATATACCATGGAGGACAACACCTATTGGGTCAATCAGCTGCCCTGCATGCTGGACCTGTACGCCTGCGGCATGGGGGCCGCCTGGGCGCTGGCCCGATGGGAGGGCAAAGAGATCGCCCCCCGATACCGGCGGCTGCTGGCAGCGGGGAGCGTGATATGTCTTCTGGTCATGCTTCAGATCATGTATTTACAGACCACCGGGGACTATGCCCAAATGCGGCGAGAGCAGCTGTTATGGAGGCTGCCCCTGGGCCTTCTCAGCGGGACCCTTCTGGTGTGCGGCTGTATGGGGCCGGTAGGCTTCTGCCGGGCGGTGGGCAATCCTGTAACGAAATTTCTGGCCGGGATATCCTATAATTATTACATATGGCACCAGTTCCTGGCCTGCCGGCTGAAGAACTGGCATATCCCCGCTATAGCCCAACCCAATCAGGCCATGGAGCAGCTCTGGCAGATACGGTATACGCTGCTGTGCTTTCTGGCCGCAGGGCTTACGGCCGCCGCTGTGACCTATCTATGGGAGAGGCCCCTGTACCGCCGGGGGATAAGGCAGCGGTGACAGCGCTCCGCCCCGGCGTTCAGCGGGCCTCCGGGTCGTATTCGATCAGGAGCTGATCGTAATTTTTCCTGTGGGCATAATAGTCCCCACCGGAGCCGACGGCCCAGCCCAGGCTTTTCAGCTGATAGTCCTGCTGCCTTTGCCGGTGGACGCCCTGCAAAAAATCGCCCACGCGATAGGATATGAAATCCGGGATGACGTAGTCGTAATAGCGCGCCTCCCGGTGCATTTTTTTATACTCCTCCGGGACCCGGTCCCGGTACTCTGTTTTATCGAAATCCAGTGTGATCTGGCCGCAGGGGATACGGGCGTCGTATTCCTTCACATCCCGGACGATACGGGGGTCGGAGGCGTGGAGCGCATACTCCCCCCGGTATCTCTCCATAACGCGGCACACGGAAATCACCTGATCCCGGATACGGCGCTCCTCCCGGGGCGTTTTATCCCAGGTGTCGTTTTTGAGCTCGATCAGCAGCGGAATGGGCCCGCCGCTTCTGGCCCGGCCCCGGCCGGCGGCAATTTTGGTAACCTTTTCCAGCAGCTCCTGAAGGGTCAGTATCTGCTTGTTCTGTCCGCGTATTCTGTTCACGCCCTGCGCTTCCAGGGCGGAGAGCATCGTCCCCGGGGCGAAGCCGTATTTTTCGCAGTCCTCGTCCCGCCAGACCAGTATCTGCCCGCCGGCGAACAGCAGGTCTACCTCGATGGGGTATCCCTTTTTGGCGCAGGCGGTGATCTCATCGGCGGTCAGCCCATGGCCGTCCTTTGCAAGCCTCGCCCGGTGAATGATCGGCCTGCGGAACAGAAAGTCCACATTGGGATGGCCGGAAAATTCCACCGCCCTCGCGGGGCCGTCGGTGAAGAACGCCTCCAGGCTGCTGCTGAATATGCTGTACAACGCCGCTGTGGCCGGGTCGTTTTCAAACAGATGAAAGGACGGCCGGTCGGCGTCCTTGATGTTGACGCCGTATATATCCACCTTGATATTATTCTGGTCCCGTTCATCCTCCGGATACTCCGACTTCATCAGGCCATAGGGCAGGACGGCGTCCGTCCAATAGAGCCGCAGCTTATCACAGCGATGGCGCAGCTTGAACTGACAGATCTTATTGAAGTTATGCCGTATGATAAAGTGATATCGCTCAGCGTCCTCCCGGGCCCCTGTACCGCCCGCTTCAGAGGAGAGGGTAAAAAGCTCGCTCAGCCCCGGCGTCAGCTGGCCGGGGCGCATTTTATAGAGGCTCGCATCCCGATCTGCCGGCGAGCCGGGACGGGTCAGAATGATATCGCAGGAAATGCGGTCCTCCAGCAGCCCTGTCTCGAACCAGTTGCGGAATTTATTATGAGCCCCGTAGGCGGGCGAGATATCGATGCCGGAGATCAGGGAGGAGGCGGCAAAATTCAGGAAGGTCAGCTTCCTCACGCCGTACAGGCGGCGATAGATGGAAACCCGCTCTGTCTCCGCCTTGGTCGTCAGATAGACGTTGGGCGGCGCGTCACGGATAACGTCCAGGATGCTCTCTCGGATGACCAGCTCCTGATAGATCGTCTCCAGCAGCGCATCGGCCTGCTCCTCGTTATACAGGTGCTTCTTCGCACCGGTCAGCGGCAGGAGTCTGTCGTGGTATTGCGGGTCGATGACCTCCCGGTACCGCTGCTCCAGCTGGCCGGCGTATTCATAGCCGGGGAATACCACGGCGATGAAACGGACCGGCCGCGGCAGGGCCAGGGCCGCCTCGATCTCCTGAAAGATGACCGGCTTTCTTCTGCCCGGCTCTGTCCGGAAGAAGCCCTCCGTATAGGGGATGACGAAATACTCCACATCCTGAAGGAAGTCCAGGGTCATGAAGTTGCCCCCCCGGGTCCGTCCGGGGGGAAAAGTAGGGCTCGCCGGTTATGTCCTGATAGTCGGCCGTGCCGACGATCCTCTCATACAGGGCCTCCACGAAGCGGTATCCCGCCATGCGCCGGGGGTCCTTCTCCCCCGGCGGCATACGGTAGCCCAGAAAAATCCTGTATCTTTTATCCATAGCTGTCTCTCCCCCGCTCGTCCCCGGGATGCAGAAGCGCCCGGCGGGCGCTTCTGTGAGCGTGTGTTCTGATTTATCCCAGCTCCAGCTCCAGCTCGTCCAGCTCGAGCGCGAGGCCGCTTCCCATCATATACTCATAGCTCTCTGCGCCGGCCATGGCATAGATACGGCCCACGAAATAAAGCTGGCCGTCGCCGCCTATCCACAGGCGGTCCGTGTCCGCGTTATCGCTGGCTGTGGTGCGGTCGTACTGCTGCTGATAGAATTCCTCATCGGAGGATTTCATGCCCCCGTACTGGTATTCAAATTCCTGGCCGAGAACCTCCAGCTCCAGCTCGGCCAGCTCCTCCAGGGTGACATCAAAGACGGCCGCCAGCTCCTCCGGGGTCATCTCCTGACCGGTGGACAGATCGAGATTATAGGGGGTATACAGCTTATAATTGGTCTGGTAGTCCAGCACCATCAGGATGCTGAGCACCTGCTCATTTTTGAAGCACTGGTAGTACACCACGCACATGGGGTCGTCCGCATAGGCGGTGAACTCCTCATCGATGGCGGCATTGATGGCCTCCGCCCCCTCGCAGTCCAGGGTGATGTGAGGCAGGACGCCCTCCTCCGGCCAGGCATCCTCCACGCAGTCGTCCACAGTCAGGGCCTCATAGTCAAAGCCGGACTGTCCGCCGCTCTCCTCCGGCGCCGTCCCGGTCTGGGTATCGCCGCTGTTCGTTTCCGCATCCGTGGCTGTAGCAGGGCTCGCATCCTCCGCATCCGAGGCGGAGGCCTCGCTCTGCTCCCCTTCGGTCACCGCATCCGGGGCTCCGTTCTCCTCCCCGCCGTCCGTATCCGCCGGCGCATCGGCTGTCTCAGTATCACCGGCCGTCTCAGCGGTTTCAGCCGTTTCATCCGTCCCGCCAGCGCCCAGCGCCTCAACAGCCTCGGCAGCGGCCTCCATATCGATGGTGACGCCGTCCACGCTGCACGCCGCCGTCCCCAGCAGCGCCAGCGCGATCAGCATCATGGCTATGAATCGTTTCATAGGTATATCTCCTTTCGTACTAACGCCCGGTAAACAGCAAGCTCCTTACCGGACAGGACATCATATAATCGCACCGTTCTTATGTGCATCCTGCGCTGAGATCAGAGTTGAACCTTATAGGCCCGGAACGCTGTGGGGATGGGGTAGCGCTCCCGCTCCCCGGCCTCTGCCCAGGTGAACCGCTCCGGCATGACGGCGCACTCTATACGCCAGCCGGTCATATGCCACTCCAGGTGGGTGAAGATATGCACCGCCTCCCCGCAGGACGCGGCCTTCACCGGCCCGCAGCCCCAGGCGGCAGCTTGGGCCAGGGCGGCCTGCTCATCCAGCCGGCCCTCCACATTGGGAAGCTCCCACAGCCCGGCCAGAAGGCCCTTATCCGGCCGGCGGCGGAGCGCCGTCCTGCCCTGACAGGTCAGAATAAACACGGTCCGTGGCTGTATTCTCCGGGGCCGTTTGTCCGGCATGACGGGGTAATCCGTCTGCCGCCCCCGGGCCCGGGCCAGGCATTTATCCCAAAGGGGGCAGCTCTCGCAGTCCGGCGTTCCGGGAAGGCACACGGTCTCCCCCAGCTCCATGACGGCGGAGGTCAGGTCGCCGCACCGGACGGTGGGATACTGGGTCCTCAGCTCCTCATGGAACCGCCGCTTCACCCGCCCGTCTCCGATGCTCTCCCCGCAGGCGGTCAGGCGGGCGCATATGCGCAGCACATTTCCGTCCACCGCCGGCTCCGGCAGGCCGAAGGCAATGGAGGCCACCGCCCCGGCGGTATAATCCCCGATACCGGGCAGGGCCCGGAGGGCCTTTACGTCCGAAGGGATACGGCCGTCGTACTCCTCCATGACGATCTGCGCCGCGCGGCGCAGGTTCCTGGCGCGGGAATAATAGCCCAGGCCCTCCCACAGCTTCAGGGCCGTCTCCTCCTCCGCTGCGGCCAATGCCTCCACAGTGGGGAGGGCGGCCATAAAGCGGTCAAAGTACCCCCGCACCGCCTCGATGCGGGTCTGCTGGAGCATGATCTCCGACACCCACACCCGATAGGGCGTAGGGTCCTGCCGCCAGGGAAGGGGCCGCTTATGGATATCGTACCAGGGCAGAAGGGCCTCCGCCAGCCCCCGGGGCAGGGCTTCCATCACCTCAGCCAATTTCGCCGCTGGCGCCTTCCACCAGAATGACCACGTCCGTATAGGTCACGCCCGGCTCCAGCTCATCGACGACCTGGCCGGAGGCGGTATCATAATAGGACAGATCGGAGCTGGTGTCGCAGTTTACATAAATCGTGTATGCTTCATCGCATACCAGTGCATCTGCGCTCTCCACGGTCAGGCTGCCCAGGCTGGAGGTCTCTGTCACCGTCCAGGTGCTGCCCTCGCCGATATAGAGGTTCACGCCGGTCTTGTTCTCATCCCCGTCGTAGCTCTCGTCCACGATCAGGGCAGAGCGGATGGCCTCCGCGCGGCTCTCCGTCAGGGCGGCGGTGTCAAGCCCCGCAGCCTCCAGCATGGCGGTCAGGTTCTCCGTGCTCCAGAGCTCGTTCCACATCTGCATGGTATAGCTCTGGATGGAGCCGGTCAGGGTGGCGTTTTCCAGGGTCACGGTCATCTGCCGGTGATAGCCCTGATGCAGGATATCCCCGGTATAGTCCCCGTTCGCGAAGGTGGCGGAAATGCCCTCCAGGGCCTCCTCCCCCGCGGCGCGGTACATGCTGGTGCCGCCGTTGGGGTCATAGGCCACGATACTCTGGAGCAGAACGCCGTTGGAGGGATAGATCTCCGTATCGTCAAAGGTCAGTTCCGCCTGCATGGAGCGCACCAGCGCGGCGCTGCCCCACATATTCTCCATAGCGAACCAGCTCTCCCCCTGGTTGAAGGTGGTGTCGTCGTCTGATTCCGTCCAGCGGAAGGAGATATCCAGACCGATCTCCTCGCCCGTGGCCCCCACGGTGCGCAGGCCGTGGGCCGTGTCCGTAGTGACGATGGAGTGGGCCACCACGCAGGAGGCGGTACCGTCGGCCACCCCGTTGGTATGGACCACTATGGCGTTGATATTCGCGGCGATGACGCTCTTTCCGTCCTCGGTGATGGCCTCGTCCACCGTAACGCCGAATTCCTCCATATTGGCGGCCACCGTCTCATCCGCAAGTCCCGCCGCCAAATCGTCGATCACGGCGGTGGCGTGGCCACACAGGAAGATGGCGTAATCCGTGGCCTGGATTTCCGTGCCGTAGAAATCCATATAGTTGTCATTCAGCACATAGGCCCCATAGCCGCCGCAGTAGGCCTCCAGATAGGTATTCACCGCCCAGGTGCGGGTGCCGTCGTTCTGGCCCTCCTGGCTCAGGCAGCCCCAATCCTGGGTGACGATGGTGTCGTTATAAAACCAGGTCTCCCCGCCGAACAGCAGGGCCGCCCGGGTGGAGGCGGTCAGCAGGGTGAACAGGGGATGCCAGCTCTCCCCGCCCTTGGTGTTCAGGAAGCAGTTATCCACCACCACGACGGAGTCCGCGTTCATATTATAGATAGCAGGGGCCCGCATGCCGTCCGTCTCGATATAGAGGTTCTCCAGCAGGTAGTTGCCCTCGTCCATCAGGACGCCTACGCCGTCGTCGCCCTCCACGGCGTCGTCCACCAGCTCCTCGCCCTTGAGGATGATAACAGAGTTGAAGGACAGGGTCTCGCCCCCCACCTCTACATCAAAGAAGCTCTCCTCGCCGCCGATGTACATGATCATATCCTCCGCACCGGCCCAGGCGATGCCGTTGTCCGTATCGGAGTCCTCGGTCTCGGCGCTGTAGTCGGCGCCGGCGATGTATACGCCGGAAAGGGCCTTATCCGTAACGGAGCCGCCCTCCGCAATCTCCAGCGTCCCGGCGAAGGAGGTCCAGGAGCTGTCCTCATCGTTCACGGTCTGGACCGTGGCGTGGTCGATGGAGATGGCCGCCTGATCGACCGTCTCATCGAAGGTGGGATAGGACGAGTCCGCCCCCCGGTCGTCTCCAGAGGCCTCCCCGGAAGCCAGCGCCGCCGTTCCCATAGAAAGGCACAGGCACAGGGCCAGCAGCAGGCACAGCAGTTTTTTCATCTTGTGTTCCTCCTGAATGCTTTGTCGGTATTTGGTTTTTTATATTATAACATATTATAGCAAGCCGGTACAGAGGTCAGAAAAATTTTGCTCTCCGACGGCCCTTCTCCCCTTCCGTCTCCCCCCGCACCGTTTACAAAAAGTTTCAATCGGCCATTCTTTCTTGACAGCCGGGGCGGGGAATGCTATGATTTTGATTTAGAAAACTAAGCGCTAATAAAAAGAGAAGGAGACAAAAAATGAACCTGATCTATGGCATCAAGGACCGGCCCAAATTCGGCCAGACCATCCTGTTCGCCCTGCAGCAGCTATTGGCCATCATGGCCGCCACCATCGCGGTGCCGGCGGTGGTCAACTCCAGCTGCGGCACAGCCCTGCCCGCCTCCGCCGCCCTGTTCGGCGCCGGCATCGGCTCCATTGTGTATCTGCTGTTCACCCGCTCCGCAAGTCCTGTGTTTATCGGCTCCTCCTTTGCCTTCATCGGCTCCATGATGAGCGCCTTCTCCGGCGCGGCCTCCATGGCCGCCGGATACTGGGGCCTTATCATCGGCGCGGTGATGGCGGGACTTGTGTATGTGCTCTTGGCCGTCATCATTAAACTCTGCGGCGTGGCCTGGGTGGACAAGCTGATGCCCCCGGTCATCATCGGGCCCACGGTGGCTATCATCGGCCTGAGCCTTTCCGCCAACGCGGTGGGCGACCTGACCTCCTCCAGCACCGCCGGCGGCTCCACTTATGTGGCGGTCATCTGCGGCCTCATCACCCTGGCCGTGACCATGCTGGCCTCCACCTATGGCAAGAAGGGCCTGCGGCTGATTCCCTTCATCGTGGGCATTCTGGCAGGCTACGCTGCCGCCTCCGTTTTCGCCATTATCGGAAAGCTCACCGGCGCAGAGGCCCTGATCGTCATCGACTACAGTCCCTTCATCGGCTGCGGCCTGTTCTCCGTGCCCGACTTCACCTTCATCCTCGGAAACGGCGGCCTTAAGGATATCTCCGGCACCTATCTGCTGACCCTGTTCACCGCCTATGTGCCTGTGGCCTTCGTGGTATTCGCTGAGCATCTGGTCGACCACAAGAACCTCAGCTCCATCGTGGGCGTGGATTTGCTCAAGGAGCCGGGCCTGACCCGCACCCTGCTGGGCGACGGCGTGGGCTCCATGGCGGGGGCCGTGTTCGGCGGCTGCCCCAACACCACCTACGGCGAGTCCATCGGCTGTGTGGCCATCACCCGCAACGCCTCCACCATCACCATCTGGGGCGCGGCTGCCCTGTGCATCCTGTTTTCCTTTGTAAGCCCGCTGATGGCCTTTCTGGAATCCATCCCCTCCTGCGTCATGGGCGGCGTATGCGTGGCCTTGTACGGCTTCATCGCCGTCTCCGGCTTCAAGATGCTGCAGTCCGTCGATCTGAACAAGAACCGGAACCTGTTCGTGGCCTCCGTCATTTTCATCACCGGCGTGGGCGGCATGACCCTGACCTTCGGCGCGGTGGAGATCCGCACCGTAGCCTGCGCCCTGATCCTGGGTATACTGGCAAACGTCATGCTCTCCGGCGAGAAGGACGAGGAGCCGGAGGAGAAGTAACCCCTTCCTGCTGTCTGTAGAACGCACTGGGAACGATTTGTTCACAGTGCGTTCTTTTTTTCGTCCCATGAGTAACAAAAAATCCATATTTTATTTACGCGATTGTTAAAAACCTTGAAATCGCTAGTTTTTCTAGTAATATCAATGGTTTGCGGGTTTGGTAATTTCTTACAATTTCGCATATTTTGGCATATTTTTTGCAGAAATTGGCGTAAAATTGGAGTAAAATTTCTGTGCATTTTCAGGGGGTTCCGGGCTTGTTAAAAAAAATATTGGAGTAAAACTCTCTGTTATAATCTCAACAAATCTTGATTTTACCCTCTAGCTTTTTAAATTCTTCTTTCTTGCGCTTTTCGTTTACATCGTAATAAACACTTAGGGTGGTGTTAATATCCCTGTGGCCCATTATCTCCGATATTAATTTAACATCATCTACATTCTCACAAAGCCTTGTACAAAAACTGTGGCGTAATATGTGGGGGCTGATGTTAGGCATTAGCTCCGCAAACCTGTGTTCCTGTGCCGCCTGTTCCCGCTCTCTGTCGTTATATGCCTCTACAATGCGAATAAGGGCGTGCTGTAGGTTGTTTCCCGTAAGTATGCCACCCTGACCATTAACCCAAATAAAGCCGCCGTAGCCCTCTACAATCGTTCTACAGCTACAATTATTATCAAGTTGCCTTTGCCGCTCCGTGAGTAGTATTTGCCTCACATCATCCAATAGTGGAATTGTTCGTATTCCCTTCTCTGTTTTGGGTGTGCTGATATGTAGGCCATACTTGCCATCTTTACCTTTGCAATAATTCATTGCTATGCTTATGTTGATAAAACCATTAGCAAAGTCTACATCTTGCCATCTCAACGCCACCATCTCACCAATTCGGCATCCCGTCCCAAACAAGCAACTAATTATAGGCGACCACTTCTTGTATATGTCATGGTGAGCTACAAAATTAATAAACTTCTCCTGCTGGTCTGCCGTCAATGCCTTGCGCTCTCTCTTGTAGCCGCCAACTTCGGACATAATGCCGCTGAGCGGGTTACTGCGGATTCTGTTGTCTCGCAATGCCATCTTAAACACTGGATTAAGCACACCATGTAATATCTGTGCTGTCCCGTGACTATAGCCCTTGTTATCTACTAAATCAACAAAAAATGCTAACATAGTGGAATAATCGAGGTCTGTAATAGGTCTGCGGCCTATGGTGTCCCTAACATACCTGTTATAATACTCCTTGTATGTATTGCGGGTGGTGTCCTTTATCTTGCGTAAGGATATGTTGCGGTCAAAGTATTCGTTTAGTGCGGCATCGTCTGAGATTATGCCGTCCATCTTGTCCTTGTCAATTTGCAATTCTAGCTCTCTGAGGGCGGGCATTTGCTTCTTCCCTGCGGGTGTTCTGTCTGAGGTGGTTAGCCGCCAACTGTAAACGGTCTTACGCTGTCCGAGCTGATTAATATACCTATACGCATACCTCCCATCTGGTCGTTGCATTTCGCCGTCATGAAGTAGGCGGCCTTTGTTGTCTTTCCTTGGTTTTGCCATCTGTTCTCCTTCCCGGTTCGCCGGAAAGAAATACCTATCAATGCTAATTATACCATCATAGGCAATCCCCCGGCAAGCCGTCCTCCCTCAAATAATAGTTATGCCATCTAAATATTTTTCAAACATCGCCCGCTTGAACTGTACCCTGTTACCATTGCGTAGTAACCACTTAGCATCGGGGTTATCTTTAGCGAGGTCATATAACTTTTTTTCACCGATTCGGAAATACTGAGCGGCTTCTGATACGCTTAGACTGTACTTTTCCCCTATCGGGATATTATAATTTGTAGTAGTATTCATATCTGTAATTCTCCTTTATTTTTCTAATTTGTTCACACTTTATTCATAATTTTCGGCACTCGAAAAATTGCCCCTTTTTTAGTTAGTTATTTCTAACGCCCTCAATTATTGGGGAGTTAATTAGTACCATCCATCAATATTTTTCCCACGGGCTGCGGGAATCTTCCGGGAATCGCCGCATGATTTTTAGCGCGGCCTTGATATACTTGTTACGCTTTGCGCATTTAAGCTGTGTAGCTGTTAGTCCTGTATCTCGCATTATTGTCTTATTATTAAACCTTGTTCCTGTCCGTAGGCTTTTGATATAGTCCGCGAGAATTGCCACGTTGCTTTTCTTTCCTCTGTAATTGCGGAATTGATTGTCCCATAATTTGTTTACTTGATGAATTTCATAATCCAAGTTATCCCAATAGTCCCGTTCTTCCCTTTTTGTCATTTTCTTTTCTTTTTTCATTCTTTGTTCAGCTCCATCCAATCCATGTTGTAGTCTTTATTTATAGGTATAATAGCGTGCAAATCCGGGTTTTTATCTCTGCATATTTGCCCAGCTCTGTCATTATCAACCGCAAGAATAACTGTCCCTATTGTGTTCTTTATACGGTCAATCGCGGGTTGTTTGTTCACGCCGCCAATGCTGATGAATTGAGCAGGAGTAGTAATACCCTGTTGCTTGTTAATAAGATATAGGCTTATAGCATCTATAGCACCCTCACATATATAAGCTATTTCAGAATCTTCATCATTAGAAAACGCCCAATAACCATCATTTTTTGACCTTTGGTATATTGTTTGGTGGTAAGGCTTGCCATATGTTACTGTTCCTCTAATTTCAGCCCAATCTCGTTCTTGATTTATAAAAACACAATTACTGTAATCCTGACTTTGATACAATATCTTTTTGTCAATTAGCATCTTTGTTATATCGTATGGTATCCCCCGGCCTTTGAGATACGCATATAATCTTTTGGGCCTGTCCTCTGTTTCTGCGGGAAACTCTGTCTTTGTAGTATTAGCTGTGTAATCTCTTGTTTCTGTTCGAGCGGGAAGCATATAATCAGCATCGGAATCACACAAAGCTAATACGGCATCAACTAAACTATATCCCATGTATCTAGTAAGGAAGTCAACACTGTTCCCGCTCTCATTCTCTGAAAAGTCATGATAGCCGCAAAAGTCTTTACGGATAGATATACTTTTATTTTCTCTGAATCTGATAGATTCTCCTTCTCTGTAGAAATCATCTTCATGATTTTGAATCAGAAAGTCATACAAGTTTGTAACCCTTGCTTGTCTCAACTGTTCTCTTGTAAATCCTGACATTTATATTTAATCTCCTTTTTTAAAGAGTAAGATTAACGGAAATGGAGGAAAAATGAAGGTAGTGCTGTCCGCCGGGTAAACTAACACACTGCATACAATTTTTCCCCATCTCCGTTCTTTTAAGTTGCAAGTTTATTGATTTTTAATAAATAGTGCAATCGACCGCATAAAGCGGGCGTATTGCGTCCACGCTTGACAAAGCGCTATTAATATCTATCTTGTATCATGCTGTAAAATCTGTCCAAATCCTTTTAAAATCCTTTTATATTATTTGTATTATTATATATTTTATTATTATTAATATT
>JAJQBY010000063.1 GCA_021203045.1 Oscillospiraceae bacterium
TTATTATATATATTATTATTATTAATATTTATATTTATATTATTTCTCTCCCCCTTGAGGGGTACATACTCTCCCCCTTTGGGGGTAGATACCCCGCCCTTTAGGGGTAGATACCCCGCCCTTTAGGGGTAGATACTCTCCCCCTGTAGGGGTACAGTATGTATCCCTTTGGGTATATATACCTTTGGGGGTAGATACCTCTGTGGGTATATCCCCCTCTATGGATATACAATCTTCAAGGGGGATGTTTTGGTATTGGTCTGGTATTCGTTTGAATAGCCATTGGTTGCCACTGTCCCCGTATTGGACTAAATAGCCTGTGGCCTTTAGACGCTCTACGGCTGTCCTATACTGTTTCTCTGAAATGCCGTAAAGGTTTTGTATTGCCTTGGGGCTGAGCGCGAGTTGAAAGCCGCCCTGATTGCCCGCAAGGTAAAGCCATAGAATCAGCGAGGCGGATTTGTCATTAAGTAGTCTGCTTGCTACAATCCGCTCCCGCTCTGTAATGACCGTGTAGCTTTCGCCCTCTTTACGTTCGCTGTAATCGTCAATTAGAATTATTTTCTGGTTTGGATATGTGACTATGTTTATCCCCCCTTTTCATAATCAAACTGATATTTGAAATCTTCGGGCTGTGTAGGCCCGCCCCACAGGTCAAACTGCCCTTTAATGGATTCTTTCGGGATAGCATCGCCTGCAAGGTATGCCTTTAATCCCGCTCTGTTGACGTACATACAATATCGCTCTCCTAGTTGTGGGTCGGGAATGTGAAATAATTTTTCTTTATTTTGAGTTTTTATCTCTTTGACTAATTCATTATATTCGTCTTTTTTGCCGTCCTTGAGTAATCTATGGAGTTTGTGATGTTCGGACGGCCACACCGCAAGTAGGTTACTAATCCTGTTATCTGCGGGCTTGCAATTAATATGGTGTACATGGGGCTTGTTAAGATTGTTGTTGTGTCCCTGTGAGCGCATCACAAGCTGATGAACATATTCTAGTTTTTGTTCCCCGTCCTTCATTAACCCCACTGTAAGGTGTCCTTCTTTTTCGTTTCGGACTACTGGTGTTAGCTCTGTCCCCAGCGTAAAATTAACTACGCCGCCATCCGACGTTGTGGCATAAATGTAATCATAGTCCCCCGGCAAAACGGAAAACTTTCTGTCCCCGTCAATGCGGATATTACCGATTGCACCTTTTCTGATTTGTGAGTTGTCTGCATATAAGTCTAGGCTGTCCTGGTCGAGATATATTTTTTTGCGTCCCTGTGGGTCTTGGTATCCTCTAATTTTGCCGTCAAGATAGGCGTTGTAAATTGTTTGGCGATTCACCCCCGTTCTTTCGACGGCTTCGAGAATTGTTAAGTAATTTTTCATTTTTAGCTTTCCTCCTATTTTTTTAATTCGATTTTTGGAATTAGAAATGATACTTGCTTAGATACTGGTCTATGCGATTTAAAGTCTTATCGCTTAATACAAATTCGCCGGACTGCCAGCCATAATAAGTTGTACGGCCTATGTTTGCATTGCGGCAAAAAGCTGTAACACTTAATCCCAGCTCATCAACAAAATTCTTAGCTCTGACCTTGACTTCATCGTTTTTTGTAACCATCTAATTCACCACCTTTCGTTAATAATTTGTTCATAAATAAAACATTGGTGTTCTTGTGTCCAATAAAAAAAGACTATGCCAAACGGCATAGCCTATTTCTATATTCCTACCATTAAAGTTTTTGGTGTTTTTTTGAAAACCCCTGAAACGCGATTTTAGCCCCCATGAATTGAACACTTGTGTAAGATAAAGAAAACCTAATCAACTTTTGTTGTGTCTAATTTCGGGTTAAAGACTATTCCAAACAAGCATAGTCTCTTTCTATATCCCTACCATTAAAGTTTTTACAGTTTTTTTGAAAACCCTCAAAACGCGATTTTGGCCCTCAATTATTGAACAGTTGTGTAGGATATAAAACACCTAATCAACTTTTGTTGAATTTTTTTAGTAGCTTTCTAGCGAAAATACTAATAAAACTATGATTTTAATTCAAGGGTCAATAAACCCTCAATTATTGAGTGTTTGTATGCTTCTTTTGGAAAGTGCAAACCCTCAATAATTGGGGGCTTTGTTTTTTTGTCCCGCTCTTTGGAAATTGTAAACCCTCAATCTTTGGGGCTTTGACTGTCCCGCTCTATACGCAAGGATATAGCTTTCTGAATGTATGCGTTCATGCTCTCGCCGCTTGCATCTGCCGCCGCCTGTATGACGGCCTTTTGCCCCTTGGGAACAGCTATAGAAATTCGGTCTAGGTTTGCACTGTCCCATTTTCTGTTTCCCTCTTTCCTTGCCTCTGTGTATTTCCGTGTTGCCAATAGTCACACCTCCCATTGCTTATTAAAATACATGATAATTGTACCACGAAATAAACCACTTAACAAGTGTACACTTTGCACAAATGGACACTTAATAATTTGTGCAACACCCCATCTTGCGTTCACTTATTAAGTGTGCTATAATTAAACCATCAAAAGGGAACGGCAAGGCGGATAGCCAAGAACGCCAGACAAGAGCCGACCGGGATAAGAAAGACTTCGGGAAGAGCAGATAAACTTAAAGCCCCCGGCCCCGTTCCCATAATAAAGAAAGGAAA